>CAYNDU010000177.1:0-9915 GCA_964395615.1 uncultured Pirellulaceae bacterium
GGTCTGATGCACGCCACGAGCCGCCACCGCCCTCGGCCCCCGGATCGACATACGGGATGAGTGCAGCGCCCACAAGGATCACCGTCGGCGCAAGCACGCCCGCAACGGTCGGGTGGAAGTAGGCCAGCAGCTCCTGGAGCCCGTCGAAGTACCAGGGCGCTTTGGCTGGGTTCGGGGTGACGGCGGCAGTCGCTTGTTCTTCGAGTGGGGCATTGAAGATCAAAGAGATCGCCCACAACAGGACGATGACTGCCAGGGACGCGATAAACTCGCGCACGACCAGGTGGGGCCAAACCTGGACCTCGTCTTCGGTCGGTTCTTTTTTGCCGCTGAAGGTGTCTCCTTTCACGTAGGCCAGCAGACGGTATCGGGGTGTCTGGTCAGATGGCGGCATTTCGGTGGCTGGACTCGGCTCGCCACTTTGCAACGGCGGCAACAGCATTGGCTCTTCTGCTCCGGGACGTGAGATTCCGCCATCCTTGCGGATCCGCCAGAAATGGATGGCCAGCAGGACGCTCATCACCAGAGGCAGGGCGATGACATGCAACACGTAGAACCGAATCAACGCGTTCTGACCGACAACAGTCCCGCCCAACAGAGCAAACCGAACGTCGTTATCGACGCGCACTCCTAGCCACTCGTGAAAAGGGCCCGCATGACCGACAAACGGTGTCGATCGAGCCATGTTCGTACCCACCGTAATCGCCCAGTAGGCTAATTGGTCCCAGGGCAGCAGATATCCGGTGAAGCTCAATAACAAAGTGAGCACTAACAGGACCACGCCGACACCCCAGTTGAACTCCCGAGGCGGCCGGTACGAACCTGTGTAGAAAACACGCATCATGTGAAAAATCACCGTGACGACCATCGCATGAGCCGCCCACCGATGCATGTTGCGCAGGAAGATTCCGAAGGGAACGGCAAAGCGCAGGTCTTTCATGTCGCTGTAGGCGCGCCCGACATCGGGGACGTAGTAAAACATCAATAGGACGCCGGTGAGCGTCAGGATGAAGAACAGCAGGAACGAGATCCCTCCCATCCCCCACGTGAAGGTGTAGCGCAGTGCGTGCCGAGGCATCGACACGGGATGCAAATGCAAGAAAAGGTTGCTGACGATCGTCAGAGAACGGTTCCGGGGTGTGTCCGGCGGACCATGCCGGAAAATCGAACGCCACACCTGAGTTTCCGCAACCCGTTCGAAGAGTCGCTTCGATGCCATCGGTCATACTTTCAACACGAAAGGCGGCTTCAACACGAAAGGCGGCTTCAACACGAAAGGCGGCTTCTCACGCTCGCCCGACCGGTTCTCTTGCTGCGCTTTGTCCACCACGATTTGTCCATCCGAGCCAACAGTCAGAGCCAGGCGGTACAAAGGCACCGGCGCTGGCCCGGCCACCGGATCGCCCTCGACCGAGAAATTGCTTCCATGACACGGACACTTGAAAAGCCCTTCGTTGGGGAAAAATCCGGTCAGGCATCCCAGGTGCGTACAGACTCGGAGTAAAGCGTAAAGCCCCTCGTCATCACGAACCATCCACACCTGGTGGTCTTTGGCCCAACGGTCACTGACGGTGCCCGGCTGGTAGTCGCTCGGCAGGCCCGCCTTGAAACGGGAAGGTGGCTCGTAGAGCACTTTGGGAAAGAAGAAACGAAAGTTGGCATACACACTCGTTGCCAAACTCGCAAACAAACTTGACAGACCGAGCCATGTGAATGCGCTGCCAATCTTGCTCAAGAAACGACGCCGATTCTCGCCCGTGGTGCCGGCTAATTTGCTTTCAGTCATAAACCCATTCCCCCTGACTCTCGAAACACCGCATCGTAATCGCATCGGTCGGGCAGCGCCGGACACACAAGCCACAGCGTATGCAGCGAGTCTCGTCCAGGATCATGGCGCAGCCATCTGCCTGGTTCGCTTCCGCCGGAAACGCGTCAGCGACGGCGCTCCCGTCAATCCGCGAGGCCGAGACCATCAGGATGCAATCGTAGGGACACACATCCACACACCCGCCACAAAGGATGCACAACTCGCCATCCAGAAAAATATTGTGATGACAGTGCAAGCACCGACTGCCTTCCCGAGTGGCCGCATCGGGGGACAAGGCCAGCTCGACTTCGGAGAATCCCGTTCTCCGATCCAGCGGCAACGTCGGACATACCTGACGAGGGACTTTGTCATAAGGGTCCCGCATGCCACGCAAAGCGATGACGGGCAAACGCCATCGGTACTCCCATTGCACCTCGCCTCGCAGATACCGGTGAACGGCCCGCGTCGCTCGGCTGGCATCACCTTCGGCGTCGATGAGCAATCGCGGACCAAAGGCACAATCGCCACCCGCGAAAATACCGGGAGCCGTCGTTTCCAGCGTCTCCGGGTTGACTTGGATTGTCCCCCAAGGCGTCGTTTCGATTCCATCCTCATCGCGGAGAAACGACAGATCCGGTTGCTGGCCGATCGCCAGCAACACGCTGTCGCATTCCATCAGAAACTCGGAACCTTCAAGGGGTACGGGGCGGCGTCGGCCGCTCGCATCCGGCTCACCCAGTCGCATCCGCTGGCACCACACGCCCAGAACGCGACCTCGGTCGTCTTTTTCGACACGCACCGGGTTGGTGAGCAGATGGAATTGGATGCCTTCCTTTTCGGCTTCGTAAACTTCCTCGACGTGTGCCGGCATTTCCTCGCGCGAACGGCGGTAAAGAATATGGACTTCCTTGGTCCCAAGACGTGAGGCGGTGCCTGCCGCGTCCATGGCCAGGTACTGGTCCCACTCACTTGCGTCGGTGGCCTGACCGGCCCGCAAACGCACAGCGGTTCGGGCGGAATCCATCGCGACGTCGCCGCCGCCGACAATCACGACGCGGTGGCCAAGCCAAACGCGGTAGCCCAAACTCACATTCAGCAAGAACTCGACGCCCTGGATCACGCCATCCGCGTCGGCGCCTTCCAGATTCATGCCTTTGCCCTGATGCGCACCGATCGCCAGAAAAATCGCTTGAAAGCCTCGATCTTTCAGATCGGAGAGCGAAAAGTCGCGTCCCAACGCCTGATTGTACTCGACCCGGACACCGAGCTGCACAATCGCGTCGATTTCCATCTGGATGACGTCGCGAGGAAGCCGGTACTCCGGGATGCCGAGTCTGAGCATTCCGCCGGGCTCGGCAGCCGCTTCAAAAACGGTCACTCGATACCCCAATCGCGCCAGGTCATGGGCACATGTCAGACCGCCCGGCCCCGCGCCGATGACCGCGACCGATTCCTCGCGCCGAGCGGCGGCACCCAGACCTTGACCGTGCTCTTGTCGCTGTTCGTGCCGTTCTGTGGCCACTCGCTTCAACGCCCGGATCGAGATGGGCTCGTCGATCCGTCCCCGGCGACAGGCTTCCTCACACGGATGTGCGCACACACGACCACACACGTAAGGAAACGGATTCGGCCGTCTGGCGATTTCGTACGCCAACTCGGGGTCCCGCTCGGCAAGGGCCACCACGTACGCGTAAGCTTCGGTACTGACCGGACAGGCGGTCATACACGGGATGTTCTCGCGAAACCAAGCAACACCGCTCGTTGGTTGTAGCTTGAATCGCTCCATAGGCGACAACCTCCGAATAGGACCGACAGAGACGTGATGCCCACTTTTCGAACGGAATTATTCTCGACGCGGTCGAGTTTGACCGTTTCGGGTACTTATTACTCTGCGCGGGGTTCGCTTGTATCCATCTTGACCGCGTGAGGTATAAGTGGCCCGAGAGACGAAGAATCACCTCCGACTCCATCTGAAGATACGGGAAGGCGACGCAGTTGGCTGCGCTCGCCGGAAAGACCGATTCATGCGGGGACGGAATCAGGGGACTTAGTCAAAAACAGATTGGATGCTACCGCCGGCTCAGGGAGAAGTCCAGGGTCGCGGCCTTCCCCGCTTCGATCGTCACGGTCGCCGACTTGGACCGCAGTCGTCGTGGATTGGGGTACCAAGTCTTCACCGTGTACTCACCGGGCGGAACATTCTTGATTTCGTAAGTTCCCTCTTTGCCCACCACGGCGAAAAATGGGTTTTGCAGGACGATGATGTGCCCTTCCATCTCCGGATGCACATTGCAGAGCAAAACCAGATGCCCCAGCTTATCGTACGTGAACGTTCTTACGCCGCCCTTGCCCCAACTACCGAGGTTATGCCCTGGATACGAACCGTCTTTACTGTTTGGCCAGAAAATGTTGTGGAGGATTGGGTCTCCATTCTTGAACTGAACTGTCGTCCCCTTAACGATCGGCAAGACATGGGGGACGAAGACCAATTTGACCTGATCCATTTCGGCTGGTTTCTCCGGTGCCGGAAACTCGCCAGGCGTTTTCTCGATGTAGACAAGGACGTTCTCCGGATTCCTCACACCGCTGGCTTTGATGGTCCCCTTGATCGAACCGGTTGCATCCGCTGCTGATGCAGGGCCGGCAGCCAGCGGCATGAAGCAGGCGCAAGAAACCACGGCAGCCGCGAAGGAAAAGCTTCTGTGCATGACACATCTCCCAGTTGCAGAATAGGACTTCGAGACATTGCGAAACATGGACGAAAACACGACTCGCCCTATCACTCAACGCCGTGAACGATTCTCAATCTCTTTGTTGGCCGCGAAAGTGGCCCAGTCGTGTAGCCGAGGGTGTGAACCCCCGGAACCGGAGCACGCGCGGATTTTTCCTCAGCCGCGAAGCGGCGACGTGAATTCACCCGGACCCCGTATTCTTCGGCTCAAAATCGTTCACGGCGTTGCCTGTCGCGGCGAGACGTGAGGGATCGCTCTTGCGACAGACACGGTGACCCAGACTCGCTCCGATTTCCAGATTGTTCGGCCTCAGGAACTGACTGACGCCCACTTGGTTTCGAGGCATAGACACAGATCGTCGTGACAGGATCGGTGTATTATGCGAACGGTTCGCATAGAAGTCAATCCTACCAAAAGTCACTAGGATTTGTGCAGATTGTGCTTGCGGCGGCCTCGTCGTTCAGTCGGATTAGATCGTTCAGGCGGGTTAGCATCGCCTCTGCCTCCGACGAGAATTGACGATTTGTCGTCCACACTTTATGGTTATGCTAATTCCAGCAGCCATCCTGGCGGCTACCTGATCAGGCGGGAAGTCGCGTGTGGCAGCAGAACAACCGTCGAAAGTCGAGATGAGATAATCCCCATAAACTGGGTAGGGTTGCAACTTGCCGACAACCCAACAGGCAGCCGGCCGACATGCCTGACAAAGTGTGCGCGTCGTGCGCAGGAGCCGTCTATGTTTCCAATCGTTGATGCCGAATGGCTTGCACCCGATATCAAACGCTTTCAGATCCGTGCATCACGAGTGGCCAAGAAACGGCAGGCCGGTCAGTTTGTGATCGTGCGGATTCACGAGTATGGCGAGCGGATTCCGTTGACGATCGCCGATTCCGACGCGCAGTCCGGTATCGTCACGCTCGTCGTCCAAGGTGTGGGCAAGACCACCAAACTGATGAACTCGCTCAACTCCGGCGACGCCGTGCTCGACCTGGTGGGGCCGCTGGGCAAGCCGTCTGAGATTCGTGTGTACGGCACGGTGGTCGTGATCGGCGGTGGCGTCGGGACGGCGATCGCCTATCCAACCGCCAAAGCGATGAAGCAGGTCGGCAATCGCGTTCTGTCGATCGTCGGAGCTCGCAGCGCCGATCTGGTCATCCTGGAAGACGAAGTGCGTGCCGTGAGTGACGAGCTGTTTGTCACCACCGATGACGGCAGTTACGGACGCCATGGGTTCGTCACCGATCAGCTTCAGGACCTGATCGATGCCGGCGAGAAGTTGGATCTGGTTCTGGCGATCGGGCCGATTCCCATGATGGAGGCCGTGGCCGAGACGACGCGTCCACACCGGATACCAACGACCGTCAGTTTGAACTCGATCATGGTCGACGGGACGGGCATGTGCGGCGGCTGCCGCGTTCTGATTGGCGACGAGGCATTATTCGCTTGCGTCGACGGGCCTGAATTCGACGCGCATCAGGTCAACTTCGACGTCCTCAAGCAGCGCAATGCCATGTACCGTGATTCCGAGCGTGAGGCGCTGGCGCGGTTTGAAGAGCACCCGGACATCGATCAACAACATGTCGAGCATGTCTGCAAGTTGACTGAGCCATGCGCAACGCCGGCTTCGTCTGATCGTTGACAGACCGATTCCCCAAAACATCGAGTCGCGCCGCAGATCGCCTGAACGACTCAGCCACCAATAAGACTCAGCGAGCAGAACTGGACCGATGAACAAACTCAGCCCGAAAGAACGAGTGAAGATCCCCCGGCAGTCGATGCCGGAACAGCCGGCCGATGAGCGCCGGCAGAATTTTGATGAAGTGAATCAGGGGCTGCCCCTTCTGTCTGCGCAACAAGAGGCGTTGCGGTGTCTACAGTGCAGTGACCCCAAGTGCGTCCACGGCTGTCCGGTCGGTGTCAAAGTGGGCGAGTTTGTCGACCGGATCGTCGCAGGAGACTTCGAGGGCGCCGCGGCCAAGATGCGAGAAGACAACGTGCTCCCGGCGATTACCGGCCGCGTCTGCCCGCAAGAAGACCAGTGCGAGAAGCAATGCGTCCTGACCAAACGCTTCGACCCGCTCGGGATTGGTTATCTGGAACGTTTCATCGCCGACTACGAACGCGAGCATGGTCTGCTCGAACGGAAGGACGCGCCCCCGAAGACCGGCAAGCGCGTGGCTGTTGTCGGAAGCGGGCCGGCCGGACTGACCGCCGCCGGCGTCCTGGTGCAACGAGGACACGACGTGACGGTTTTCGAAGCCTTGCACGAGCCCGGCGGAGTCCTGGTCTATGGCATCCCGGAATTCCGCTTGCCCAAACAGATCGTGCGCGACGAAGTGAACAACTTGCGGCTGATGGGAGTGCAATTCGAAGTCAACGCGGTCATTGGCACAACGATCACGATTGACGAGCTGCTGGCTGAAGAAGGGTACGACGCCGTGTTCGTGGCGACCGGAGCCGGTCTGCCCAAGTTTCTGGGCGTTCCGGGCGAGCACTTCTCCGGCGTCTACTCGGCGAACGAGTTCCTGACGCGCGTGAATCTGATGAAGGCGTACCGGTTCCCGGAATACGACCAGCCCATCTACGACTGCCGCAAGAAGAACGTGGCCGTCGTCGGTGGTGGCAACACGGCCATGGACGCCGTGCGCACCGCCCTTCGACTCGGCGCACGCCGCGCCATCATTATCTACCGGCGCTCGGAAGTGGAGATGCCGGCACGGATCGAGGAGGTCCATCACGCCAAAGAAGAAGGTATCGAGTTCATGACCCTCACCAATCCGGTCGAATTCCTCGGAGACGAAGCCGGCTCTCTGAAGGGAGCACGCTGCATTCGCATGGAATTGGGCGAGCCCGACGATTCGGGACGTCGCCGGCCGATTCCGATCGAGGGGTCTGAATTCAACATCCCGCTCGATGTCGTCGTCGTAGCGCTGGGCACGGGAGCGCACCCGCTGATCCAGTCGACAACGCCCGACCTGCAGACGAACCGTTGGGGCTATATCGTGGCCGATGACCAGACGATGCGCACATCCAAGAAGGGCGTATTCGCTGGCGGGGACATCGTGACCGGAGCGGCCACGGTCATCCTGGCCATGGGCGCAGGCCGGAAAGCTGCCGCCGGAATCGACGACTACCTGCATGCCGGCAATTGGCCGAATGACTCGACTCCACTCGGTTAGCTCTGTCCCCTGGAGTTCCGGCTTGAGCCGGGATTATGCAGGCGAGCGCTGGCCGCGGCACCGACCGAAGATCGGTCCGCCGCTGATTCTGCTATTGTCGGGACAAATCGACCGACGAACGCCGTCGGCTCGCCGACGGTGCGTTTGTTAGGCATCGCACAGAACAAGAGACATCATCGCGACTTAAGTCAAATCGCTGAAGTTTCGTGAATAATCGGAGTTCGCCGCCTTTTTCCTCCTGAAGGAGGGGCTCCAACAGACGATTCCCTCGCAGGCAGTATCACTCGGTCAATGGCTGTCCAGTCCAGTCCAGAATCTCCTGGTGAGTCAGCCCCGAAGCCAACAGTTCCAAAACCATCGTCACAGGATAGCGCAGCCCGCGAATACACGGCTTGCCGTGGCAAATCTGCGGGTCAATCGTAATCTGCTGGTTCATGGTCATTCGCTTCTCCTACGCGGTAAGAGTTTTCGCTCATCATATGCACACGGTCGCGTTCTTAGTGCTGAAACATCGCCTCCAGTTCTTCCAGATCTTTGGCGATCTCCTTTTCCAGATTCTTCAACTGCCCGATGATCACTCTCGGCGGGTTGCATTCGATTCTTTCAGCCCTTCAGTTCAGGGAGTCCTCGGTTGGGGGACGTGGATGCGGATACGGCCCGGCTCGACAATCCAGAGCCTTCCTTCGGGCGACTCCTGCGCGACGGCGACGGCAACCTGGAGGATCAGATCTTCCATTCCGGCGAGAGTCGGGCGCGGATGCCGCAGGACGATCAGCCCGGCGTATGTTCCGGCGGATATTGCAGTGTTTGAGCGAAATGCAGATCGGCCGTGAGTAGGCAGAGCGTTTGCGATTGGCAGGTCTGGGCAATCGCCGAATCATCCGCCCCGTGCAGGCCCTCCTCGCTGACCGTCGAGACCCGATGCCCCGCATGCTCCAGCGGCTGCCTCCAGCGCGGATCTGAGTTTTCGTCGAATTTGAAGTGCATCAGGCACCAACCTCAACCGGCAAAACGCGTTCGCGGGCCATGTCAGCGGCATAGGTCAAGCAAGCCTGTACATCCTCCCGGCTCAAATCGGGGTAGGCGGCGAGTACATCGTCGATGCTGTCTCCGTTAGCCAGGTACTGCAGGATGAGCCATACCATGATTCTGGTGCCGCGAATGCCCGCTTGCCCGTGGCACACAGCGGGATCGATACTGATTCTTTCGAGCAGATCGGTCATGAGCTTCCCTCCAACTTGCATCTCTCGCGAAACGACCTGTTTCCGGGTCACGTTCTTGGTTCCGGGTGCGCTTGAATTGTAGCAACATTCCTTTACTTCCCCAGCATTGCCTCCAGTTCTTCCAGGTCGGTGGCGATTTCGGCTTCCAGCTTCTTCAGCCGACCGATGATGACCTTCGGTGGGTCGTACTCGACTTCCTCATAGACGATTTCCTTGTAGCGGTTGATCGACAGGTCGTAGTTGTTCTCGACGATCTCGGATTTCGGCACGAAAAACGCCTTGTCGGTGCGGTCGGTGTCCTTCTTCGGATTCCGTTTGGCCCAGCGTTTGCACACGTCGGGCAGGTCATTCTCTTCCACCTTCTCCCGCTTGTCGTCGAGCGAGAATCCATCGGCCTGGATATCGTAGAACCAGACATCGGTCCTCTTGCCGCCTTTGGTGAAGAGCAGAATGGCGGTCGAGACGCCTGCGTACGGCTTGAACACGCCTGCCGGGTAACGTAAACGCGGTTTTCGACAGGCAGGAATTCCTTGAAGGCGTTGTGGGCCTGCTTGCGGAGTTCGCGGCGGTCGCACAGAAACAGGATTCGTTTCGCCCACTTCGCCTGAATTAACGCGTCGCAAAGTGCAATCGCGACACGGGTCTTGCCCGTGCCGGTCGCCTGCACGATCAAGGCCCGCCGCTTCTTCTCAGCGAACTTCTCGACGACCCGCTTGACCGCCTCGAACTGGTACATGCGGGTGATGATCTCTTTGGTTTTGTCCGGCGCAACCTGCGAAGGTGGGAGTTTTTCACGCCGTTGGAAGTGCAGATGCTGAAGGCTGTCCTTCGAGTAATAGCCGTGAATCTTCCTCGGCGGCTCGCCTTCCGCGTCGTTCCACAGCCAAAGCTCGTAGCCGTTGGTGTAGAAGATGGCGGGACGCTGGCCGAACATGTTCTCCAGGCCATCCGCGTACAGCTTGGCCTGAGTCCGG
>CAYNDU010000178.1:0-9886 GCA_964395615.1 uncultured Pirellulaceae bacterium
AATCTCACGAAAATCCAGACACCCTGATTCCCGATGCGCCCTGATTCCCGATGCGCCCTGATTCCCCATGCGATTGCCAACTCCAGAATCAGAGTCTCTGCTACCTCATCGCCCGGCGACCGGCGGGCCGACAGTACTCGCGGGGCGGCCTAATTTGACGCGTGAAGTTGTCTGCGAAGTTGTTCGAGTTGTTGTTGCTGATCGGAGCTGAACGAACCGCTGGTTTGGCCATAAAGGTCCATCCAGGCAATCAAGCGACGGCGATCCTGGTCACTCAGCGGAAGCCCGCGATGCCGCTCGTCGGTTTGCAGATACTGGTACAATTTGCTCTCTCGAGCCGGACTGAAGCCGGGTTCGGACACGTCCTTTTCGAACACCAGTTGCTTGAGATTATTCTCGGCATAGCCGATCAACGCGGACCAGGCGTTCTCACTCTGCAAGTCAAGTCCCGCGGCCTCCGCATCGGAACTCCCGGTTCGATGGCAGGCAACGCAGTGTTTGTCGAGCACGGGCTGGACGAGCGCATCGAAATCAAGTGGCCAGGTGCCGGGAACATCGAGTTGAATGGCCGAGGGCGGGCGGTCGAGCGCGAGCACCGGTCGCGTCGCGGGAGCCGTTTGTCGAGGTTCGTGGCAACCAACACAGGAAAACGTCTGTCCGGCCTGAACGTACGTCAACGAACGCATCGTTTGTACGGCAAAACCCTCTTCATCGAGCAGTTGGAAAAAGAGCGGAAGTCCCGACGGGACCAGGAAACAGGCAGACCCATCAGCCTCAACGGGCACGGTGCCAAGTACAAACTTCCCTGTCTCCTCTCGCGACACGCCCAGGCTGGGTTGGTTCATTCGAGGCTGTACCTTGGGAACCACTCCCACGACACGAATGTGCTTCACCGAACCACGCGGAACGTCGCTCAAGCCGCGATAGACGTCCTGTACCAGCATCTTGCCTCGATCAATGGCCTGCGTGGTTGCCAATTGAGACGATACGATCGGAGGCGACGGCCGGCGTCGGACCGGAATGGGCGTCATACTGGAGATAGCCGAGTCGCGATAGAGCAGCTCCAGATTTCCGAATCGGTCGTACAGATAGATACCCTGAGCGTCTCCCGGATTATTCTCGTTGTCTTCCACTCGGCTATGCGGCGGCAACCGGCGATCGCTCCAGCTCACGAGGTAGAAATCCTCGGACAGCGGCCAGGGATTCGCATAGTACATTCCGACGTTTCGTTCGGCTTCCGGAAAGGGCACTTCTGGAGTGATTCGTTCGAGCGGTTCGGCGCCTTCGTACCCTCGCGCCGGATCCAATAAGACGAGCGAACCGCCGGTGATCGCATGGTGCGCGGCGGCCGTGAACAGCAACTTCCCGGACCCCGGTATGGAACGTGCTTCGAGCGTCGCCTGCGGCTGTTTGGTGAGATTGCCGTAGACCAATTGCGGATTCGTGCCGTCCGGATTGGTCGACCAGAGGCTGAAAAAGTGGCCGTTGAATCGATCAATGTAGTCCCACCGGCAATAGAGAATTCGACCGTCGGCGGCAACGGACGGTGTGTATTCAAACGTCTCAAAAGCCGAGATCGGTCGGATCGATTTTCCGCTGACGTCGGTAACGTGCAAGGTGAATACCGGCACGGGCCGATAGTCATCGCCCCCACAGCGGACATAACTGTCGGGTAGGTCTTGCGTCAGCGTCTGTCGCGTTTGTTCGGCGGTCGTCTGAAGGAACTGGCCTTTGCGCGTCGACAGAAATACCAGCTCGCCATTCGGAAGATAACGGCCGTCAAAATCATCGTACTTGCCGCGGGTTACCTGCCTGACACGGTCGGACTGCAGGTCGAGCTCATACATGTGATAGAATGTCCCGGCCGAGAGGTTTCTCTTGTCGCGTTTGTTGCGAATGTCATGCGTTCCCTCTCGTTCCTGGCTATACGCGAAGAGGACCCGTTTTCCATCGCATGAAATGTCGGGGCGCAGGAAGTTGCCCCGGGGCCACTTACCCGTAAGGCAGCGTGCCGTTCCCTGGCCGGATCGATAATTCTCAAGCAAATACAATCCGCCTCCCGCCCGCGACCACCAGCCATAAAACTGGTCGGAGATGTGAGGAAACGCCGTTGGTCGCCGTTTTACAAACAAGATTCGGTCGAAGTCCAACAACGGGTTGGCGAACGCGAGCTGCCGCACTGCTCGCCGCACTTGAAAGTAGAGCGACTTCCAATCACTGTCCGTTTCGATCGCGGGAGTTTCGGTCAACCGGCGTTGGCTCTCTTCCAGGATTCTTCCGGCACTCGAGGTATCAATGCCAACAGCTGCCAGGTGGTTCGCCAGCCGCTGCCCTCGAGCAATCGTATCCGCCAATACGGTCGGCCATGCGATCGCGGATCCGTCGGATCCGTGACGTTTGGACCACTGGCTGACACTGCTCTGCGACGCCGGCCGATGAAGAGCGACGTTCTTCCCGCCGGAGATAACCTGAACTTCATCGAGGTGGAGGTAGCTTGTTCCTTCCAACTGCAGCCGGACGAATCGAGCCGGTTTGAGGGCGAGCGGGATTCTGAGCGGCCGCTTGTCGGAAAACCCGCCGAATGTCTCGCCATTGTGCTCATAGACCGGCTGGAATTCGGTACCGTCGACCGACAACAGCAGCTGAATGTGCCGATTGCGACCGGCCGTTTGATCGCATCGATTGAACAGGACAACCTGTTCCAACTCGATGTTTCGTCCGAGGTCGACTTGCCACCACGGGTTTACTTCGTTTTGAGTGTGAAAACCCCACTTTCCGTCGATCACCCCGTCGACAGCGCCCGCGGCGTCTTGTACCACTGTCGGCGTCGTCACACCGCCGTTCACTCGCAATTCAGCTTGGCGCATCCAATCGCGTTCGATCATTGCCTGCGTCACGCGGTCGGGCGGCTCGGCCGCGGACACGGTGGCCGGCATCCCGCTGCTCGCCGTCCAGATAATGAACAGGAAAGGGGCCGCCATCACAGCACTCAATGAACGGTGTACAGAGGGGATGTGACGGCAAGACATGGCGAGTCTCCCTGCGCGAAGTGACCGTATCGTGCGAGTGTCTCATTGTACCTCGGTCGCCATTTAGTGGCTACATCTCCCCGCCGACCGGTGAAACGACGGTAAGTGCCTCTTCACTGTATTCTTCTTAAACCCCGTGTGACCATTGTGCCGTTTGCGTTTCTAGCGCCTCATTCGTACTTTATCTGTCTCCAGGGTCGTGGTAGCTTGGTGGGTGGCCTGGACGAAGATGAACCGAGCGCATGGTTGCCGTCGCGGGACCGGGCGCCGGTCGGTCGTGTCAGACGTGGAGGATCATGAATGTGAAATACGGCCATCGCCTTTGGATCACGAGTTCGGCATGTCTGATCGGGATCGTTTTGCCGTTCGCAGCAGCTGATGCTGCCGAACCGGCAGCCACGCGCGTTGTTTTCGAACAGACGCTGACCGGCGATTCGAGTTCAGGGGGCGACCGTTATCGAGACCTGCAGTACCGCCCAAGCCAATGGTACGGGTCGACTTTTTTTGCCGGGCCGAACTGGACGCGTGTCGGCAAGGACTGGCAACATCCGGGAGAAGATACTCCAAGTGTCCGGTGTTTTGTCGCACCCCGAAACGGGCATGTGACCGTTACAGGACGCGTCTTCAAACGGCATTTGTCAGGCGACGGCGTTCGAGCAACCATTTCAATCAACGACGTCAAACGATGGGAAACGGAGATTGCTGGAGACGATGGCGAGGGAGCATCGCACTCCGTGGTTGCGGACGTTAACGCAGGGGACCCTATCCGATTCACCGTCCACAAGCGTGGGACCATTTCATGCGACACCACGGGTTGGGATCCTTCGGTACAGTATGACGACGGCACACGCTATCTCGCTTCGGCCGCCTTCGACAAACATCTGCAAAGTGCCGACGGTTGGCGTTACGAAATGGACGCGTCGTCCGGCGATTCAACCGGTGCGCCGACAGTCTGGGCCTGGAGCCTGAACCTGGGGCTCGAACAATACGAGGTACGGGCCGGAAGACCGATCGAAGTGAACGGTGGCAGCCACCTGCCGTTGATCATTGTGGAGAATCGCACGGGGACGGGAGGGCTCGGCCTCATTGGTTCAACGAACGGAAGCTGGGCGTTCAACGCGAGTATTGGTCCGAAAGACAGTGTTCGCGTTCGGTGGGTTGTCGATCGAAAGGCGGACGCTTCGAGCGTTGTCCTAAGTCAACCCTATCGCGGACAATCTGAAGCGGCCTGGGAGATGCTGCAGAAGTCGTTGAACAATGATGAACGGTTTGTCCAAGTGAATCGACGATTATCGGTGAGCGGACTCGGCAACGAGGCGCCGCTCGCGTTGCGCGCCATGATTCAGTTGGATTGGAAGCGACAGGATGCAATCGACGGATCACCTGTCCAATACACGACCGCAGTCAAACGCCAGTTGCGACAGACGCAAACGCTGATTGACCGTCTTCGCGAAAGATGCCCTGACCGATTCCTGGCCGAAGAGGCAGGTCAGCTCAGCCGGTTGGCTGAATTGGTGGAGCGAACTCCGGGTGAACTTCCGGCAGGCCGCGAGACATGGTTGAGTCTTCGGCGACTCAAACGGCGCATCGCGTTGGCGAACCCGCTCCTTAAGTTCGGCCCGATGCTGGTTTGCAAACGAGTGCCTCCTTCATGGAGCCACCTGGTGGCACAGTATTTCGGATGGCGGCAGCGGTCGGGAGGGGGATTATTCATTGTAGACCGACCCGGCTATTCGCTGGAGACTCGCGATCTGTTGCATGGCCAGCTGCCTCCGGGAAGTGTCTTGGAACCCAGGCTCTCGTACGACGGCCAACGAATCTTGTTTGCCTTCGTTGCGTGCGATCAAACGGTTCCCGATCCGGCATCGCTTCTGGTCAACGAAAGAGGTTCCAGCGACCGCTATTTTCATCTGTATGAGATGAACATCGACGGAAGCGGGTTGCGGCAGCTCACTGATGGCCCGTACGACGACATGATGGCGGAGTATCTTCCGAGCGGTGATATTATCTTCTGTTCGACACGTCGCAAAGGCTATTCGCGTTGCTTCGGCCCGGAGTATTCCTATCGGTGGCACAGTTACACGCTGCACCGCATGGATGCGAACGGTGGCGATCTGCGTACGCTTTCGTTCAACGATGTCAACGAGTGGTTCCCTGCCGTTCTTCCATCGGGCGCTGTTCTCCATGCGCGTTGGGACTACATCGACCGCGATGCGGTAACGCACCAGAACCTGTGGTCGATACGCCCTGACGGCACGCATCCGGCAACGGTGTGGGGGAATGCCACGCCCAAACCAAATTGCTGCTTTCAGGCTAGACCGGTCCCGAATTCACGGAAGATCGTGTTGATCGCGGCCGCTCATCACGCGATTACCGCTGGACCCGTCTGCCTTCTCGATCCATCGTTGGACCCGAACAGCCAGCAGGCAATCACCCGGATTACACCGTTACCCTTTCCCGAATCGGAAGGCAATTTGAGGGAATGGTATGCGGCCCCGTGGCCACTGTCGGAACAGGATTTTCTGGTTGCGTATAGCCCGTATCGGTTGCGATTTCAGGGCGAACACCAGACCGACCCCAACCCGGACAATGCCTTGGGAGTTTATCTCATCGATGCGGCCGGCAACCGCGAATTGCTGTATCGCGACCCGAGTATCGGGACCACCAATCCAATCCCATTGATCGCGCGACCTTGCCCCCCCGTTCTTCCCGACCTGGTCAGATCGGACGATAACGACACGGGTACGATGTTCCTGACCGACGTCTACCAGGGACTCGGCGATGTCCCACGAGGAACGATCAAGCAACTTCGCATTGTTCAGGTGTTTCCCAAGTCGACCTGGCTGGCCAACCAACCGAGGATGGGCGTGGCCGGCGAGGAAAACGGACGAGCAATTCTGGGAACGGTCCCCGTCGAAGCGGATGGCTCCGCCTTTTTTGAGGTTCCCGCCGGCAAACCGATCTTGTTTCAGGCTTTGGACGAAACAGGCATGGCCTATCAGACGATGCGGTCGCTGACGTTTGTCCAACCGGGAGAACGAGCCGCCTGCGTTGGGTGTCATGAGTCGCAAGGGGCAACACCGCGATCAGGCGGTGCCCGACCGCTGGCCGCTGCTCACGGACCGACCAGAATTCAACCGGGCCCTCTGGGCGGCCGGCCCTTTGGCTACGTCGAAATGGTCCAGCCCGTCCTGGATCGACATTGTGTCGGTTGCCACGGTGCGGACCGTCCGGACGCAGATCTGGATCTTACAGGCAAGCTCGATCGAGGATTTACGCGTTCCTATTGGTCGTTGTGCGGCACTCCCGAAAGCTGGTCCTCTTCGGGGCTGGATCTGCAGCAATCGGCAACACACTGGGTTCCTCGTTTCGTCCAGCGCAATCAAATCCAGCAAACACCTCCGGGGGGCGCAAACGGGGCTCGGGGTAGCCGGTTGATGCGATTGCTGTTGGCAGGTCATGAAGGAGTTCGGCTGTCGCGCGATGACATTCGGAGGCTGGCTGCCTGGATCGATTTGAATGCGATTTTCTACGGTGTGTACGATGCCGAAGGTCAGGCTCGGCAGATCCAGGGGCGCCCGGTCGCCATGCCTGAACTTCAATGAGCTGACCGGGTGGGCAACGGAGTTCGACTGGACAATGAGTGATAACTGAGCAGACAAACTGAAGGGTCGACACCGATCCTCCCGCTCGTTCAAATTTGGAAGAACCGGGTAGGGACGGTCATCGGTTGCAAGAAAAGGGTTCGGCCATGATATCCGACGTTCAACCTCAAATGCGAGGGCACGCGAATGGAGATCTCTCATCGTTACCGCATTCCGACAATTGGCCGGGCGCTGGGAGTCGCCGGTCTCGTGGCGGTTCTCGTCGCGCAGGCGTGCACCGCATTCGGCGATCCACCTGAGACGGTTCCGCTGGAACCCATCGTACATGCGGACCGGCCGTATACGGTCCCCTTTGCACCTCGGCGTTGCCGTTTCGTCAGGATTGTCGTGCACCGCAGTTCCGGCAACCAGCCTTGCCTGGACGAAGTCGAAGTGTACGAGTCGGAGGGAGCCGAGAACCTGGCCTTGTCGCAAGGGGCCCGCGCCACTGCGTCCTCGTGCCTTCCCGGTTATTCCATACACCAGGTCGCTCACCTGAACGACGGTCTCTATGGAAATGCGCACAGTTGGATCGCCGCGGGATCGAACACAGAATGGGCCCAGATCGAGCTTCCCGGAGATTTTCTGGTGGCAAAGGTGGTCATCTCGCGTGACCGAGCGGGAAAGTATCACGACCGTGTACCGGTCGATTTTGAGGTTCGCCTCTCACTCGACGGTCAAGACTGGACGACGGTGCGCCACGTACAAGCGGCGCCGGCGGTCCGTCCGGCTAAGCAGACGGGCTACTCCGGACGGTTCTCACTGTCGGCGACGCCGACCTGGGACGAACTGCTAAGCTACGCCTTCGGTTGCGAACGAGACACATGGCAGCGAATGAGCGCCCAAGACCATCTTTCTCCGCTGAAAACGAATCGGTCTGCGTTGCCTGGCGGCCCGGAGTATTGGAGTAGGATTGCGAGACTCGATTCGTTGACGCGCACGCTGTATCAGATGGAGGAAATGGCCAACCGTTTGGCGGAAAAGGGCCTTGACGTTACCGACGAGCGCCGACAGTTGGCCAACTTGCGCGCCAGGCAAACAGATCAGTCTGTGGCGTCAGACATGGCAGGCTCAGATGATGCGAACCGCGATTCGGACCGATTGTATCGCGACGCTCGGCTGGCGAAACGCCGACTGATGTTCCGGGACCCTGCTCTGGAGGCGTTGACCCAACTGTTGTTTGTGAAACGTCACCCCTATCACGCGTCCCACAATTACAGCGAGATCCTGGACGCGGAATTTCGCCAGGGCGGCGGCATCTGTCGGTTGGAGATACCGCGTCGCGACGGGCGGCTTGACCCGTCATCGGCCAGGTTGAGACTCTTGTTCGACGGCAGCCACGGTATTGCTCGGGATCCGGCGGCGAGTTTTGATGCGCAACATGTTTATTATGCATATCGACCGAGCTCGTCACCCGTGGAAGGCTGGAAACCGTATTGGCATTTGATGAGGGTCGACAGCGACGGTCGCAATGCAAGGCAGTTGACCGACGGGCCCTATCATGATTCCTACCCGTGCCCGTTACCGGATGGAGGATTGGCGTTCATCTCGACGCGGGTGCGAGCCCGATTCCTCTGTTGGCGTCCGCAGGCCTTCGTGCTTTTTCGCATGGATGGGAACGGCTCGAATATCCGACCGCTTTCCTTTGCCAATATCAGCGAGTGGTCACCCAGTGTGATGCGCGATGGTCGAATACTCTGGACGCGATCCGAGTACATCGACAAAGGGGCTGATTTCGGGCACACTCTGTGGGCCGTGCGGCCCGACGGCACACACCCTCAGCTCATTTTCGGAAACGACACGCCGAACTGCTACATCAACGGTCGGGAGGTTCCCGGCACCGACGAAATCTGCTGCACGTTGTTTTCGCACGGAGGTGATCACAATGGGCCGATCGGGCTCGTGGACCGAGCTCACGGGCCATTCGATTCTGCGGCGGTCACCAACATCACGCCCGACGTGTCGCCTCATTACAACATGAGCTGGCCTCGATACGAGTGCTTTCGCGATCCAACACCCATCGATCGCGACTACTTCCTGGTCAGTCATGCTCCGGCCGATCGGTTCGGTTTGTACGTGATTGATCGATACGGCAACCGTGAATTGTTGTATATGGACCCGGCGATCGGCAGCATGTGTCCGACGCCTCTGCGTCCCGTGGCTCGGCCGCCGATTCTGCCCTCGTCGCTCGATTCAACGCTTGCCCAGGCCGGTCTGGGTAGGATGACCCTTGCCGATGTCTACCGGGGTCTTGGCCCGGACGTGTCGCGAGGTCAGGCAAAATATCTTCGAGTCTGCGAGGAGGTTCGGGCCGAACTCATCGAATTGCCCAACGGCCAATGTCGGGACGACCATCAGCCGTTTCAGGATTGGTATGCCACACCGATCCACAAGGTCAGCGGGCCGAACGGCTGGCCCAGCTACGTCGCCAAGGCGTCACTCGGTCTGATTCCCATCGAGCCGGATGGTTCGGCGACCTTCGACGTGCCGGCCGGTAAGACACTCTATTTCGAAGTGCTCGACGATCAATTCAATGAATTGCAGCGCATGCGGAGCGTGGTGCAGCTTCAGGCGGGCGAAACACGTAGCTGCATCGGCTGTCACGAGAGTCGGAGCCAGACCTTTTCCAGACAGCACCGAGTGGCCGCGAGTGGAACCCCGGCCGTTTACTCGCCGCCACCCTGGGGCATCGAACCGTTCTCATACGAACGCATCGTTCAGCCCATCTGGGACGCACATTGTCTCGAATGCCATCATGCCGACGACGATCGAGGTTTGAACCTCAGCGCAAAACCGGACCGGGACAAAATTCCTGCATCCTATCGCTCGTTGATCTCCGGCGGCTGGGTACACTATTTCGACTGCACGTATGGATTGCAACACCACAAGGCCGAGCCGAAGAGTTTTGGCACCCTCAAGAGCAAACTCTGGGATACGCTCAACGAGCCTCATCACGGCGTGCGGCTCACCGTCGACGAAATGCGGGCCGTGAAGTGTTGGATCGACTTGAATTGCCCGCTCTGGCCCGACTACCGGTTTCGCCCGGATCGCTAGGGCTCCAAAGACGGGCGACCAGGTTTTTCGACCTATTCGACCTATTTAACTGATTTAACCTTCAGATTCGATGCCCAGGGCTGCACACGATGATATGAATGGACATTCACGATGAATTCAGGGACTCATTGCTTCCGACGCGTCCGTTGGGCGTGCCTG
>CAYNDU010000179.1:0-9870 GCA_964395615.1 uncultured Pirellulaceae bacterium
GGCGTCCACGTTATCCGTGTACAGGACGTGCAAGCCGTCTCGCAAGCTCTGCGGCTCTCCCGGGCGTGCCGCGACGCAACGGCTTGCCTGCCCCGGCTTGACGAGCCGCGTTAACCACCTCAGGGCCGTCGCGTGCGGCGTACGATTCCGCCATCGAATGCGCAGCCCGGTTGCGTAGGGCATCGTGGGGCCTCGGCTGCATTGCGTTTGTCGTCACTGCCACACAGCAGACGAAGGGCACGAAGGCCGAGTCGGCAAGACGTCGTCTCGGGTGACTCCCAATGTAACACCTTAACTGAACGGGATTTACGACGGACCCGCAAGGACTCGCACGGGGCGGAACGCCATTGACTTTCGCGCAAGATTCTCAGATACTTCCGCGTCCGGCGATCGCTCCGGCGTAGCCGCCGAACACGGAAAGTCGCCGGGCCCGATCGGGCGATTCACGATCGAACCACTCCTGGGAAGTGGCGCGAGGGTCATCGAGAGAGACAGGGATGAGTAGCGATCCGAAGCAATCCGATTTGGAGCAGTATTGCGACGACGTGGCGCACCGGGCCGCGACCGCTGCGCGCGCGCTGGGGTCAGTGACAGGTGAAGTGAAGAACCGATGGCTCCTCCAATCGGCCAAGGCCCTGCGCGCGGCAATCGGTGATTTGCTAGCCGCCAATGCGGGTGATCTGGCCGCGGCGAGTGACTTCAACCTTGACGCGGCTCAAATCGACCGGCTGAGGCTTGACACCGGACGGATCGAGGCATTGGCGCTCGGACTGGAAGGTGTCGCTCGTTTGCCCGACCCGGTCGGTCAAGGAATCGAATCGCAAGTCAGACCGAGCGGTTTGGAGATCTCCAAGATTCGCGTTCCGTTGGGTGTCGTGTTCTTCATTTACGAGTCGCGGCCGAATGTCACTGCCGACGCGGCAGCGATCTGCGTCAAGAGTGGCAATGCCGTGATACTCCGGGGCGGCAAGGAGGCAGCCCAATCGAGTCGTGCGATCGTCGAGGTGCTGCGGTCGGTCGCTGCCAAGAACGGCCTTCCGGCGGACGGTGTGCAACTGGTAGGTACCGCCGACCGAGCGGCCGTGGGCCATTTCCTGCGGATGGACAAACTCATCGACGTGGCCATTCCACGTGGAGGATCCCAATTGATCGAGCGGGTGACGCGTGAAGCACGCATGCCGGTCATCAAGCATTACCAGGGCAACTGCCACATCTACGTCGATACATCGGCCGACTTGGAAATGGCTTTCCGGGTAACGCTCAATTCCAAGTGCCAGCGGATGGGAGTCTGCAACGCGTGTGAATCACTGGTCGTGCATCGGGCCATAGCAGAATCGTTCCTTCCGGAAATGGCTCGGCGATTAACGGAACAGGGAGTCGAGTTGCGGGGCGACGCAACGACGTGCCGGCTGGTCCCGGCCGCCGTGCCGGCCGACGAGTCGGACTACGGCGCGGAGTTTCTTGGGCCGGTCATTTCGGTCAAGACGGTCGAGTCACTGGCTGACGCAATTGCTCATATCAATCATTATGGATCCCGCCATACGGACGCGATCATCACGCAGGACCTGGTGGCCGCGCGCCGATTTGTCGCGGAAGTCGATAGCTCCGCCGTACTCGTAAATGCCAGCACACGATTCAACGACGGAAGCGAATTCGGGTTAGGTGCGGAGATTGGGATCAGTACCGACAAGTTTCACGCTCGAGGCCCCTGCGGCCTGAAGGAGCTGACGAGTTACAAGTACGTCGTTTACGGATCAGGACATGTGCGCACCTGACGGGCGCGCGAACGACGACAGCCGGGTGAGTTTCGGGTCGTCAATGGAGTGAAAAATGGCCGACGATGTGCTGAGCCAGGCAGAGGTCGAGAGTCTGCTGGCGGCGATGGAGACGAAGGCAGAAGAATCGCAGGCTCCCGCCGTGCCCTCCGTCGCGGGCCGTCATGGACGTTCGCGCGAGAAGATCACCCCCTACGACTTCAAGCGACCGGAACGGGTCGGCAAGGAGCAGATGCGCGCCCTGCAATCGCTACACGAAGGATTCGGCCGCAACTACGGAGCCGGACTCTCGGCACTGTTGCGCTCGATCGTCGAGGTGAAGCTGACAAGCGTCGATCAACTGACGTACAGCGAGTTTATCTTCAGCTTGGAGAATCCCACATGCTTTAACTTGCTGAACGCCGAACCGCTCGAAGGCAACTTGATTCTCGACATTAACCCTTCGATCCTCTATCCCATCATCAATCGCTTGCTCGGCGGTGGCAAGGAATCGGGCACCATCTCGCGACGCCCGTTGACCGAAATCGAACTGCGGTTGGTCGCGCGCGTGACCGAGTTGTTCCTGGCAGATCTCCGCAAGGCCTGGAACCACATTATGGAGATTGATTTCAAGGTGGCCCGGGTCGAAAGCAATCCGCAATTGGTCCAGATCGTGCCACCCAACGAAGTGGTGGTTCTGATAAGTTTCGAGCTGACGTTGGGCGACGTGCGTGGCATGATGAACTTGTGCATTCCATTCAACACGATTGAACGCATCAGCAATAAGCTGACCGCCAACAGCTGGGTCAGCTATTTGAAGGTCAGTCCGACCGATCAGTCGATCGCAACACTGAGTCAACGATTGGAAGGCGCGTTGGTGGAGATGGTGGTCACGTTGGCTCGGTCGCACATCACGACAACGGATCTGCTCGGTTTGCGCGTCGGTGACATTATCACGACCGAGCAGGATACACGGTCGCCCTTGGAAGTGGCGGTGGAGGGAGTGGCCAAGTATCGAGCGCAAGTTGGAGCCATGAAAGGCCGTAAGGCCGTTCAGATCCACGATCGCCTCGACGAAACGCCACGGCCCTGATCCGTCACCCCCTGCTCAGCACGACCGCCCCCCTTCGGCCGTGGCGGGACTTGGAGCACCTACCGCACTCTTGCCACGCACAAGCGGCGGCAACGCTTCTTCCAAGACGCCTCGCGCCCGCGGCCACATCAAGAGCCCTTCGATGACCATCCAGACTTGAAGCCCGAGCACGGCCAGGCCAATCGTCAGCAAAAGGTAGTTACCCTGGGCCCACCATCCGTGAACGGGATGGAGGACCTTCCAGCACAGCCCCCACACGGGTAGCACGAGCATGAGCACCATGGGAGCCACGACAAACCAGACCGGTTTGCCGCGTCGCCACAAGTAGAAAACGGTAACCATGAACGCCAGGCCGGCCAGCAGTTGATTCGTCGCGCCGAACAGGGGCCATAGAATGAGTCCTCCGGTGCCGTAGGCGGCGCCCGCCTTGGCCGGCAGCATCGCCAGAGCACCACCGGAAACGACGGCGAGACCGGTCGCCGCGTACTTGTTCGTCAGTGCAGGGACCCGAAGGGTCGTCGCCAGTTCCTGGATCACGTACCGCTGCAATCGCGTGGCGGTATCCAAGGTCGTTGCCGCGAAACTTGCCACCAACACGGCGATCACGGCGATCCCCAGTTGGAGCGGGAGACCGAGCGAACGCAGGAAATTGGCCCCACCTTCTATAAACGCGCCGACCTTTTCCCGAAGCTTGAAGTCTGACCAATGACTGCCCGGCTTGTAATGCTGCTTCCAGGCCGCATATTGCACAGAGGTGTCAATCGTTGTCCGAGCGTAGCTTCCAGCTTCCGTCTTCGTGTACTTACCCATCCCGACTCCGGCACAACATGACAGGATCACGATCACGGCCAACGCCCCTTCAAGCAGCATGGCTCCATAGCCGACGTACTGAGCGTCCATCTCGTTCGCAACCTGTTTGCTGCTCGTTCCACTGCTAACCAGACAGTGAAATCCACTGACGGCACCACAGGCGATCGTGATGAACAGGAAGGGCCAGATCGGCAAGGCGCCGAGCGGACGCTCGGCGGTCGATGTGATCGCAGGAGCACTTGCCGTAAGATCAGCCTGGCCCGTGACACCCGCGACCAGCATGCCCGACACCAACAACACGAGCGCCACGATCAACTGATGACTGTTGATATAGTCTCGCGGCTGAAGCAACATCCACACCGGAAGCACGGAGGCAATGAAACAGTAGACCATCAGCAAAATGGTCCAAAAAACTACGGGATTGGCCACGGACACCTTGATCGGCAGCCAGTAGGCTCCAACCACCACGGCCACGTAAAGCACGACGATCCCTAGAATAGACGGCCAGAGAAGGGACGCGCCCCCGCGATAGACCCAGAATCCGATAACGACGGCCAACGGCATGGCCACCCACACGCTCAGAACACTTTCGGGATAGAGCGCGAACACCGAGGCGATGACCAGGCCGAAAATCGCCAGAACGACCGTCAAGGAAAAGAGCAGGATGAGGAGGAACAAGACTCTCGCTCGGGGTGCAATCACTCGACCGGCGATGTCACCCACGGTCTGTCCACGGTTGCGCAAACTGACAACCAACGCCCCGAAATCATGTACGGCTCCAATGAAGATGCAGCCGAAGAGCACCCAAAGCAACGCCGGAAGCCAGCCCCAGAAGACGGCGATCGCCGGGCCCACAATCGGTCCGGTACCGGCAATGCTCGTGAAATGGTGCCCAAAAATTACCTCTTTCCTGGTCGGAACGTAGTCCACGTCGTCACGCAATTCATGGCTCGGCACGGACGCCTGTGCGTCGAGCTGGAAAATACGGCGCGCCAACCATCGCCCGTAAGTGTGGTAGGCCAGGAGAAAACCGAAAAACGAACCGAGGGCTACCAGCAATGTCATCATCGGGCACAGTCCCTTCGCACGGTCATCAAGTGTTTCAGGTAGACAAGTGTTTTGAGTAGAATCACCGGCAGTTGTGGCATGGATACCCCTTCCTGGCCAAAGGACGTGCCGGCACCCGCACAGACGGCCGGAGCCGTCCACCGTTGGATGATACACGATCTTGCCGGCCGTCGGCAATCGTCGCGTCTGGGCGCGTCGCACCGAGTACCTATAATGACCCGTTTGTCGACAGGTCGGGCTGATCGGACCCCGGACCCGGTTCGGGTCTCGATGGATCGCCAATGGCGACGAACAGTGGCCGATCGCGAAATCGCGGGTGCTGCACGCCTGCCGGGCGACAGCGAAGGAAGGACTTTGGATAAGGAACTGAAACTGTGAGTGAGAAGGTAGTCATCGTCGGCAGCGGGCCGGCCGGCTGGTCGGCCGCAATCTACGCCGCTCGAGCAAACCTCGCCCCGCTGCTATTCGAGGGAGCCGTCACCGAGGAAAACCGCATTAACGGCACACTCCCGCTGGGCCAATTAGCGCTAACCACCGAGGTCGAGAATTTTGCCGGGTTCCCCTCCGGTCGTCTCGCTGAGTTTCTCAAGAGCGCGATTGACCCCGCTCGACAGCCGATGATGCCACCCATCGAGGAAGTCGAACATGCGGTCACCGGTCCTGAGCTGATGGAGCTGATGCGCCAGCAGGCAGCCAACTTTGGGACACGCATCGTCACCGACGACGTGTTGAGTGTCGAGTTGGCTGAGCGGCCATTCCGGATCAAAACGCTTGGCGGCGACGTCGTCGAGTCGGAGACATTGATCGTGGCGACCGGTGCTCGGGCGAATTACCTGGGCATGCCGTCTGAACAAGCATTCAAGAACCGCGGAGTCAGCGCCTGCGCCGTTTGCGATGGCGCACTGCCCAGGTATCGCAACCAGCCTCTGGTCGTAATCGGTGGCGGTGACTCGGCCATTGAAGAAGCCAGTTATCTGACGAAGTATGCGTCAACCGTCTACCTGGTACATCGTCGAGACGAGCTGCGAGCCTCGCGGATCATGCAGCAGCGAGCCTTTGACAATCCCAAGATTGAGATTATCTGGAATCACGTCGTCGATGAGGTATTGGGATCTGACAGCCACGGCCTGACCGCCGTGCGCCTCCGTAGCACACAAGACGACTCAACCCGTGATCTCCCCTGTACCGGCATGTTCCTCGCGATCGGACATACTCCAAATACGAGTTTCCTGGACGGTCAGCTCGAGACAAGCGAGAAAGGGTACGTGCTCTGGAAGGAGTCTTTTCGCACGACAACCAGCGTCGCGGGCGTGTTTGCTGCCGGCGACGTGGCGGACGACAATTACCGGCAAGCCATCACGTCGGCCGGCACCGGATGCATGGCCGCTCTGGACGCCGAGCGATTCCTGGCCGAAAAGGGAATCGACTAACCTGGGATCCCATCGATGCCGCTCGATCCCAATCATTGGCGGATCGAGCCGGCGGTGTTGCGCCCTGGTCCCTGCCAGATCGCTTGCGCCGTGTTGGCAGCGAGAGGGCGTTCGGAATTGCCATTCAGGTATTGCATGAACACCACTTCCCCGAGCTCTCAAAATCGCCCCGATCCCCGTACCTTGTGGGGACTCGATCCTGACATCACCTTCCTGAATCACGGATCGTTCGGCGCCTGCCCTCGAGCGGTCCTGGAACGCCAACGCGAGGTGGTGACCCTGCTTGAGCGAGACCCGGTCCGATTCTTTCTTCGCGATCGCCAGGCGCTGATCGACCGTTCGAGGTCCGTCCTTGCGGCGACATTGGGTGCGGCGACGGACGACCTCGTGTTCGTTCCCAATGTAACGCACGCGTGCAACGCCGTCTTACGATGGTTGACATTTGACCCGGGGGACGAAATCCTGATCACGGGGCACGGCTATAATGCGGTCAACAATGCCGTTCGGTTCGTTGCCGCTCAATCCAACGCTCACGTGCGTGTCGCGAAGATCCGACTCCCAATCATGTCCGAAGAGGAGGTCGTCGAACAAGTGATGCAGGCGGTGACGCCTCGCACGAGATTGGCCGTCATCGATCACATCACCAGCGTCAGTGCCGTTGTCCTTCCTATCGCGACAATCATCGGCGAGTTGCGACGGCGCGGCATCACAACGATGGTCGACGGCGCACATGCACCGGGTGCCGTCGACCTGTCGATCGAAGCATTGGGCGCCGACTACTACATCGGGAACGCCCACAAATGGCTTTGCGCACCGAAGGGAGCCGGATTCCTGCACGCTCGACCGGCCGCGAGAAAACGCGATCGAGAGCCATGCGAGCTGCAACCGCCGGCCGTGAGCCACGGGTACAACACCGAGGGACCGATGTGTAATCGTTTCCACGACGCGTTTGACTTTCCCGGGACGATCGACCCGTCTCCCTGGTGCTGTGTCGGAACGGCCATCGAGTTTCTCATCGACTTGACCGGCGACCTGTCGCAAATGATGGAGTCGAACGGCAAAATGGCCAGCGAGGGCGCCGACCTGCTCGAACAACAATGTGGACTGCGGCGCATCGCCCCGCCATCGATGAATGGCCCGATGGTCGCACTGAAGCTTCCCGACGACCCGTTTCATGATAATCGAGACGGGACAACCAGCCCGGATCCTTCCCTGAGACTACACATGTGGTTGCGCGACGAGTACGGTGTGCAGGTGCCCGTTTATTACTTCCCTGGAGCGCCCCAGCGATTGCTTCGCATCTCGGCACACGTCTACAACTCGCTGCACGACTACCAACGCATTGCCGATGCGATTAACGAGCTGCTGCCGAACGAGCTTGCTCGAGCAACTTGATCCACGGTCCCATAAAGTGCCCGTGATCATGAAAGGTGCGACCGCTGACAAGGTTTCCATCCACCACACACGGTTCGTCAACAAACGTGCCCCCACAGACCTCGAGGTCAAAACGACATTTGGGCACCGTCGCCATGCGGCGATTCTTGACGCACCCGGCATAGGCCGGGATCTCGACACCGTGACAAACGCTTGCGATCGGGCGCTCCTGGTCAAAGAAGAACCGCGTGATGCGCACCAGGTCGTCATCATAGCGGAGGTACTCAGGAGCTCGGCCACCGGAGAAGAAGATACCCAGGTATTGCTCCGGCTTCACGTCCCGAAAAGCAATATCGGACTCGAGCGTATAACCCTCCCATTCCTTGGTGATCGTCCACCCCGGTTTGACTTCGTGGAGGACCATCTGGTAACGATGGACATCGGGTGCTGCGACGACCGGTTCAAACCCGCCCTCGATCAGACGATAATAGGGATACATGGTGTCGAGAGTTTCGCTGGCATCACCGATGACAATCAGCACCTTATCCATGTTCAGCTCCCCCTGCACTACGTGATTTCAAATCCTTGACGCTGTTCTCGTGCGAGCCACTGATTGGCTTCGGCATCGCCGATAAACTCCTCCTTCACAGGATCCCAACGTAGTCGCCGCCCGATGCGAATCGCCAGGTTGACCAGGTGGCAAGTCGTCGCGCTCCGATGTTGGCTCTCGCAATCGGAAATCGGTGTTTTTCGGGAGCGCACACAGTCAAAGAAGTTTCCCATGTGGTTCACAATCGCGTCGAGTTTACCGACGCGTTCGGGGCGATAGACGTTGTCAAAATCATATAACTTGAAGTGCTCGCGCGGCAGCGGGTCTTCCTTGAGCCGATCGACGGGCGCCCCGCTAAGCGTCCCTCGATTCACGAAAATGCGCCCTTCCTCACCCTCCAGCAGCACGCCCGACCGGCCCGTCTCCGATACCACCAATTCGACGCCGCTCGGGTACTGCACGACCCCATGGAAATCGGTCGGCACATTGTAGCCGTTCTTTACCTTTGGGAGTTTGCCTCGGGCCTCGACGGCGATGGGCAACTCGTTGATCGCCCACTGGGCGATGTCCAGATCGTGAGCACCCCAGTCGGTGATTTTGCCGCCCGCGTATTCGTACCACCATCGGAACGTATAGTGGCATCGTTCCTCGACGTACGGCACCTCGGGCGCGGGCCCGAGCCAGAGATTCCAATTCAAGTGTCCCGGAACGGGGCGGACCGGAAACGGACCGCCGCTCGGATTCGTACCCGTCACACAGGTGACCTTTCGCAACTTGCCGATCCGCCCGGCACGAACCATTTCCACCGCACGACGAAACCTTGCATCACTCCGTTGCCACGAGCCGACCTGAATGACACGTCCCGTCTCTCGAGCGACGCGCCGCAGCTGCTTCCCCTCATCGATCGTTAAAGAGATCGGTTTCTCGACGTAGACATCCTTGCCTGCCCGGCAGGCATCGATGGCCATTTTGACGTGCCAATGGTCGGGCGCGCCGATCGTGACCACGTCGACGTCGGCCCGATCCAACAGTTGCCGGTAGTCCTCGAAAATCTTCGGCGTGCTGCCAAAACTGGCTCGAGCCTGTTCACGCACGTGCCGGTCGACGTCGGCTATTGCAACCACGTCGCCGTGTGCCTGGGCCTTGAGCGTGATGACCGACCCTTGATATCGAAGGCCGATGGCCCCGATACCGGGCCGGTCGTTCTTGGACGGGCGAGCAGCATCTGGCTGGGCACCTCGAGCCTGTTCGTGGGGACGGGCCAGGCCGGCTCCGGCCAGCACAGCTGATCCGGCCAGGAATGTTCGGCGATTCAAATCCATAATGCATGCCCTGCTCAATAAGATGAGACGGATTCCCCGGGCCGACGTTGCCCGATTACGCGGCCCTCTATAATACAGTGTCCTCTGCCTCAATGCACATCCGGCGTTCGACACGACGCCCGATGCCGGCGTGAACGAAGGGAGTTGCCGATGCGACCGATGGTGCTGATCCTGGGAACGTGCCCACATTCGAAAAGCTCTGTTCGACCACCTCCGACCAGTTCTACAACCATGATCCCGGTACGAATTATGCGCAGGCACGCTACCTCTGCTACTTCCTGCAGCAAAAGGGTCTGCTCGTTCGTTACTTCCATGCATTCCGACGGAATGCGGCCGAGGATCCGACGGGCTACGAGACATTGCGCCGCATTCTGGGGAATCCGGACATGACCGTCTTTCAAAAAGAATGGTCGACGTTTGTACGAAAGCTCACCTTCCCGTAGCCCCGTTAAAGTGATGACGGACCGCA
>CAYNDU010000180.1:0-9818 GCA_964395615.1 uncultured Pirellulaceae bacterium
GAATCCCAATCGCCCGAGCGTCAAGATCGCGCTGAATACGTCCACCTAAAAAAAGTCCGTGCCTGCACCCACAATGGACCGGGATGGCCGATAGTTTCATTGGTCGCCGAGGGTCGGTTCCGCGGCCTTCCGACGGAACATTGCATGGTCTCGATCGCCGCGCGACAGGAGATAGGCCATCAGGTCCAGTATCTCCTCTTCATGAAACGAATTCAGCAAGCCCTTGGGCATCATCGATACGGGTGAAGGTCGCATGATCTCGATCATGCGGCGATTGACACTGACGATCTTATTTGGGTCGAGCATGTCGGTGCTGACCGAAATCGAGTCGCCCGACAAGTTCACGATTCGCCCGATTACCGGCTGGCCCTCGACGGTCATTATCTGCACGGCGGCAAACTGGTCGCTGACGGTCTTGTCCGGATTGACAACCGATTCCAGAATATCGCGGGGACTGAATCGCCCGGCCAAGGATGTAAGATCGGGGCCCAATGCCCCACCCCGATGATCAAATCGGTGGCAGGCAAAACAATTGGCGGCGGCGAACATCTGACGCCCGTGATCGAAGTCCCGATTCTGGAGTCCGTTGAGCACCAAGGGAACGAGTTCGTCGAACGTCCATTCCTTGACCATAGGTCGGTCGGTCTGCAGGATGGGCGATGTCGGTGTCTCGGGTTGCAGGTCCAGGATTGGCTGGAGGGCCGCCTTCTGGTCGGCCGTCAATTGCTTCACGGCGTCATCCTTGATGTTCTTGACGAACAGTGCAAAACTGGCCCCGCCCCGGTAACCGGACGCTCGGGAAAACCACCGAAAGTAGTCCTCACGCAACCGCATCGTCCAGCCAACTCGCAAATGACGCAACGATTTCGCCAGATCGATTTGTTCTTCTTGCGTCGGCGCCGCCAGGAGCGCCGGAACGATCTTCTGAGCCGCTAACGGTGCCTGCAAATAGACCAGCATCTTGGCCAGCTCGGCGTTCAACTCGTGCGATGGTTGGGGAAAGATCGCCGTCAACTGATCGATCAGTATCTTCCGACTGGATTCGTCGGGTGGGCCGAGTCGCAGGAATGTGAGCGTGAACGCTCGCAGCAGCTGCACGTGCATCGGTGCCGAGAGGTTTTGGTGGCCGACCCGGTTCAAGCTCGCAAGCACCCTGGCGTGAAGCGCTGGTCGAGCGGGGGCCGGGGCCGGGTAGAGAGGTGGTGGAGTGTCAATGTCTGCTCCCCTCCCCTGCTCCTTTCTGGGAAACTGCCGTACGAGGGCGAGCAATGCCGTTACGGCCGTTTGCGGGTCCCGCTCAGCTAATGCTCGATCCTGCCACTCCGCGACCGGCCGATGTTCGATCGCCACTCGAGCTGCAAAGCGAATGAAGCGATCCTCGGAGGCCAGGTAGGGCCAGGCCTGGTCGACTGCCCGTGGGTGAGAGCCAACGTGTAGTGCTTCGAGTTGACGGCGCAGTGGCAGCGCCTCGGTTGGTTCGGACTGCCGCACGTCGACGGGTGCCGTCGAATGCGGGCCGACGTAAGTAACTCGGTAAAGCCCCGACTGCACTTTGCGCCCGCCGATGGCGAAATAAAGCGCGCCGTCAGCCGGATTCACGACCATGTCGGTAAGTGGCAGCGGCGTACCGGTGACGAATTCTTCCAGGATGGCCGAATAGGCGCTTCCGCGTGGTTCGAGGTGCACGGCGTAGAGTTTTCCGTAACTCCAGTCGGCTAGAAACAGGGCCCGTTGGTAGCGCGCGGGAAACCGAGCACCATAGCCAAAGCAGATGCCGGTGGGCGAGCCTGGCCCGATATCGATGATCGGCGGCAAGCTATCGGCAAAGTAAGTCGGCCATTTTCCGCCTCCATTTCGCCAGCCGAAATCTGCGCCGCTTGTCGCCAGGCAGACACGTGTCGGTCGATACCAGGGCGTGTTTACGTCCCATTCCATGTCTGCGTCATAGGTGAACAGGTCACCGTCCGCGTTGAACGCAATGTCGTAGGCGTTGCGGAACCCCGTGCACACCAGTTCCCACTCCTTTCCATCGGGGTCGGTGCGGGCAATGAAGCCGCCGGGAGCTCGTACTCCTTTCATGAACGCTCGGCCGTAGGGGCGCGGCAACAGGAGATCTTCGTCCCAGACTCGCGGTACGCGCGACTCGGCCAATTCCGGCAGCTTCGTGTTGTCGCCGCAGACGACCAGAAGCGATTTTCCATCCGGCGTCAGGCGGACGGCGTGAGGACCATGTTCGCCGCCCCCGTTGAGTTTTCTCAGGAGTTGGACATGGTCGAGCCGGTCGTCACCGTTCGTGTCGCGTACGCGGTAAAGGCCGCTGTCGTATTTCCCCCCACGGTTGACGACGACGTAGAGACTGTCAAAGGCCCATAACAGACCCTGGGCCTCGCCGAGTTCGACCGGTATCGGCTCGACTTCGACCGGGCCAGTTTGGCCGACCCGTGGCGGTAAGACCCGGTAGAGCGCTCCATTCTGGTCCGAGACAATGAGGCGACCCTCGGGGCCCGAACACATGCTGACCCACGATCCCTGGGTCTCTTTGGGCACGGAGTAGAGCAATTCAACGCGGAACCCGTCCGCGGCTTTGATCTGACCGATGGGTGTGGCCGTAGGATCACGCAGCGTTTTGGCTCGTGCCAGACTCAGGGCCGTGATCTGATGCCAGGGAGCATCTCCCATCCGGCCCACCACTTCCGCCGGCTGCCAGTGGCCGGCGGGTCGAATGGCAGTTTTCCAGGGCCCATCCGGGTTCACCGAGCCCTTCCAGTGGTTGCCCGTCAATACGGTTTGCAGTGGTTGGCCGCCCTGCTCGAAAACAACCTTCAGAAGGAGACCGGCCGGGCTGCGACCCTGATTCGTACAATCGACGGCCAGTACGTGTGCGTTTCCGCGTCGTTTCTTTCGAAACGCCTTGGTCACATTGCGATAAACGGGCGTCTCCCACCGGTCGTGCGAGAGGATCTCCTTGCCGTCGATGAAGACCTGCATGGAGTTGTCACAGGTTGCATAGAGCCTTGCGTTGGAAAAGGAATCAGGAGCGGCGATCTCTCGTCGCATCGCCACATGGTTCGCCAGTTCCCCTCGCTCATGTAACCATATCCAGGCCGGTTGGCCCGCATCCTTGTCATCTTCCGCCTTGCATGTTCCCGAAACCGCGCTCACGAATAGCAGACAATGCAACAGCCCGACGCACCTCGAATGGCTCATCTCGACTCCCATGATGATCGTTCTTGTCTCGGTCGTTATCATAAGTATAACTGCTTTTCCTTTTACCATGAAGAATCCTCGAAACGCGCGAGTCGTTAACAGCTTGTGAATATGACAGAGCTATTGAGAATTGATGCAAGTGGGTCTGCCGGCGATCCTGGGCGCGACGGCAGCACGCCGGCCCGAACCGCAGCGCCACGAGGGGGGCGAGGTCGCTCGGGTGGTGACGCGTCATCGCCCACGGCAGGTCAGGACGCCGGTTTCATCGAGATCGACTGCCGTCGGGGAAAGGCAGTCGGTAAGTGGATGGAAGTCACCGGATCGTCGCGAGTAGCGTCGGGCCAGAAACAGACCGTACATGAAACGGTCTCCTATGACCGAGCCGGCTCGGTGCTCCTGGTTGCTCAAGGTGGGCCTGGCGGTGATGGTGGACGGGGCGGCGATGGCCAGGATGGAGGGAGAGGCGACGACGGTTCTTCCGCCACACGCTGGTCTCGAGGCGGCGACGGGCAGACGGGTGGCGACGGAGGCCATGGCGGCGACGGGACAAGCGGTGCACCGGGCGGACGGGGCGGCCGAGTGTTGGTGCGCATCGACGATTCAGATACGTGCCTCTTGATGCTGATCGAAGAAGATATACGAGGCGGCCTGGGGGGGCGGCCCGGTGCCAACGGCCGAGGAGGTGCCGGCGGGCCGGGCGGCGATGGAGGGAGCGCTCACCATTGGACAACCCATTCGACGGAACATTATACCGACGCACAGGGGAACAACCAGACACGCACGGTGGCTCATCACCATCATCAACCGGGCGGCAGTCAGGGTGCATCCGGTCGCCCGGGACGCAATGGACAGGCCGTCCTCGACGCAGGCCGCGATGCAGACGATGGGCAGTTTCTGATCTGCGTCCACTATCCCGATCATGATGTCGAATACGTGCGGCGGTACGAATTGGAGATCGTCGATTACCATCTGATCTTGACCGATGCATTTGCCGAACCGACAAGTGAGGTGATTGTATCGCATGTTGAAGTACGTAACGTCGGCGGTATGCCGTCCCCGGCCGGCGACCGACCCGAAGTGCGTTTGGCCGAGGGTCCGTGGGTTGTGCCGCTGGGCAACTCGCTGGTGATTCCCCGCTCGCTTGAACCGGGTGAGTCGTACCGTTTCGAGACCGAACGGCTGGTGGCTCACGTGCCGGATCTGGATCACATCGTGACCGGTTCCCCTTTGAGCGAGCGAACCCTGATCGATCCGGTGGCCATCCAACCCGTGGTTGAGAGACCGTACGCCAACACTCATGATCGGAGCGAATTCACGGTCGCCTTCCCTGTCGAGATTGCATCGGTCGAATCACTCGAATCGCAAACGCCCGGCCAGGCGGCGGTCATGCGCTTTCGTGCGGTCAACGGTTCTCGTTCGGATTTGGGATCCGGTTCGGGAACCGGTCGTCGATTGCAATGGCATGTGGCGCTCGCCGATCCCTCGTTGGCCCCCTATCTGATGATGCTCGATAAGGCGGGCAACGTCGTGCCCTGGGAGCCGGGGTTTCAAGCGACTCTGGACTCGTTGGAAGCCGGGGCCGAGTCCGAGATGGAAATACTGCTTGGTGTCTTGCCGGGTGCACCCGGGTACACGCGAGTTGACATCCATGTCACGCTGCAGTTGGGCGAAATCGGCGGGCCGGACAATGTCAGGGACCGCCATCGCAGAATTCACTCGTTGCGGATCGCTGCCGCCTACGCTTACGACCCGGACGCGGATATTCTGCTCGTGGCGAATCACTCGACGACGCGCGACGAGAAACTGGAGTGGGAAAAGACGGCAGTAAGCTTGGGTAGAAAACTGGCCGTTTGGGATATCTCGCTCAACGACGAACTATCGTTGAGCGATCGGCTTGCCCACGGCCAAAATCTGCTGAGAGATTTTCACGGACGGACGATTGTGCTGAGTAATGCACCGTTTGATACGGCGCTCGGCTCACGATACGGCGACCAGTTCCTCAGTCAAATGGACTTGATCAAGGCGGCCGAAAGTCACCAGATTCGATTTCTGGTGGTCAATGCGGATACGCACGACGTGTCGTATCTGTTTCAGGAACGTTTGATCCCCACCGACGGCCAGCCGGAATATCGGTACGACTCGGTTCGTGAGTTTGAGAAGCAACGTCCGCAGGATGACGTCGATCAGCTATTCGAGCAAGTGCAGGAGCTGATCCAACATGGAGCTCAAGCCGCGCAGGCCGATCCCATTAGACAAACGTCCCAGATCGACGTCTATGGCTGGCGGTCGCCGAGCGCGAAACGGTTGCGGAGACAGGCCATTCGGCTGCAACGCAAGCTTCAGAATGCCGTTCCCGGCAGACGCGTCGTCGTACGTTATTCTCTTCCATCCGACTTGGATGCTGCTGAAGTGCCCATTGCGGAAGAGCAAGCAAAACATGGTGGACTCTTCTTTACGCACGAATTCCAGGGGCGGCTGACCGTGATGCCGACGATGGGCGATGCGCACCCGAACATCGTGGTGCTGAACGCTGGAGAGGAAGAAATACACGACGCCGAGTTTGTTGCCGGCCGAGCCGTGCGAGTTGCGTTGCTGCAGTCGCTTGGGTTTCAGGAGAAAGTGTACCTGCTGGCCGACCGCATGCGCGAGTTGGGCGAGTGCGCTCGGATCACTCCCGACAAGTCGACTGGTAATGAAACGTGGGTCGACGAGGCCTTGGTCGATGCGATTCTCGTGGACGTGGCCACCGAGCGATCCGCTGCGCTCAAAACGGGTTGGAGGTCGTCGCTTGCGAATCGAGCGATCGGCAGTAGTCTCAAACAGCTGCGGTTTCTGGCAGAACATGCTTGGGTCTTGATCCAAGGAACTCCGGGGCAACCCGATGTCGACCTGAGTGTCCGATTGCTGGCCGGCATCGAGTGGCTGGGAAACACCTCGGCCCGCTGGTACGAAAGTCGGTTGTTTCCGTGGGGGTTCTTCCGTCGAGGGCCTGCGGTGCGAGGCGTGTTCTTGGAACACCACGCCGGTTTGGCCAAGAACCTGCTCGGGCAGATTACGGACGATGTGCGCGCCGCAACTGATCTGCGTGTTGACGAGTTGAAGGCGGCCTGTCGTCTGGTTCGGCGTCAAGGAAAACTGACTCGCCTGCCGGCCGCCGGCCCGACTCTTTGCGCGACCTCCAGTCAATACGCCATTCAACGAGATTCGGGGCAGCCGTTTCCCAGCGTTCTGGCTCATGACCAATGGCAGTCAATCTGCCAGGCAGAAGGTCGACGCGAATCGGCTCGACAGACACTCGGAGAAAAGAAACAGCGGGCCCGAAACACGTTTTCCGTTGCGAGCCAAGGTCGGCCTCTTCCTCACGTTGCGGCTCAGGTCCGTCAATCGCTCGAGCGCTTTTCCGCTGCCTGCAAGGATCCACGGCCACCCATTTGATCGGACCCGCGCTCAACCCCGCACGCAGCGACGGCATTCGTCCCGTCGTACGTTAACCGGTCAGCAACAGGAGCTTGTCCCCGCCCGTTCCTGCCGACGGATGACGTTCTCACCCGCACGTACGTTGCGGATCGCACAATGGGTCACAATGATGTTACGATAGTCCACAGATGAGATTCTCCCCACGACAGGAACGGAGCCCATTTCATGAGATGTCTAATCCGTGCGACGCGGCACCTTTTTCGGGTGGCCGTTATGATCGCGTCTTGCTGTCTTCCGGCGTTTGGCGATTCGCCGGCCCCGGCGAAACTCGCCGAACAAATTCGCTCGGCTACCGGCGTTACGAGTGGCTTGATCGTGCACTTGAACTGCGGTGATGGTCGACTGACTGCGGCACTGGCGGCGGATCCGTTAAGCGTGGTGCAGGGTTTGTCAGGCGATCCGGCCGACCTTCGTCGAGCCCGCATGGAAGTGGACCGGCGCGTTGGATCGGGGCGAGTGACCATTGATTCATGGTCGGGCAGTCGGTTGCCCTACGGGGACGATATGGTCAACTTGCTGGTCGCCGACGGCGAGGACGATTTGAGCGAAGCGGAGCGACTGCGCGTTTTGGCTCCGGGCGGTGTGCTGTACATGCGAGTCGATGACTCCTGGCGTAAGACCGTCAAACCGCGACCCTCCAACACCGACCAGTGGACACATTACTTGTACGATGCCACGGGGAACCCGGTATCGCATGACCTGGCCGTCGATTTGCCGCAGGCGGTTCAGTGGATTGCCGAGCCGCGGTTCATGCGCAGTCATGAACATACGCCGAGTATCTCATCGGTTGTTTCTGAAGGCGGCCGCATTTACTACATTGTCGACACGGCATCGACCGGTTATTTGCGTCAGCCGTCACGTTGGAAACTCGTTGCCCGGGACGCGTACAACGGCTTGTTCCTGTGGAGTCGCGCCATTGATGGCTGGTTTCCAGCCATTGTCGGTTGGGGAGCGACCCCTCGGCATTTGCCACGCAAGCTCGTGGCCGCCGAGGGTCGAGTGTACGTGACGTTGGGTCTTCATGCTCCGGTGACTGTCGTCGATGGGAGAACGGGACAGACGTTGAGCGTCTACGATGAGACGGTCGGGGCGGAGGAACTGATATACGAAAAGGGAGTGCTGTTGGCCGTCGTGCGCCAGGTGAATGCCGATCGCATCGAGCAACTCGGCACATGGGCCGAATACGCTCGGCAAGAGAAGTCACCCATCTTCCGACGTGACGACGCAGGGGCCCTGGTCGGCCGGTTGAAACGGATCGAATCGACGGCTCCCCGGTCCATTCTGGCCATTGATGCGCAATCGGGAAAGACTCGTTGGACGATCACCGGTCCCGACGCGGCCGGACTCAGGTCGCTGAGTCTGTGCGCTGACCGACACCGAGTATATTTTCAATCCAGGGGACAGGTCTGTTGTGTCGATCTGGCGACAGGTCAACCATTGTGGCGCGTGAACGGCGGGCCTTTGCGGTTAGTTCATCAAGGTCGAGTGGTGACGGCCGGCGGGGGTCGAACGGCCGTGCTGTCGGCCGACACGGGCGAGGAAGTCTGGGGAGTCAAGCCGTTGCTCACCGACATTCGCGACGTGTTCGTTGCCCGTAACTCCGTCTGGCTTGGCGGCTTTAAACCGATCCAGAACAAACGATCACCGGCCTGGGGACCTTACTTCGTCTCGCAGCGCGATTGGCAGACCGGCCGGTTGCTGCGGCATATTGAGCCTGAGAACCCGGGACACCACCATCGCTGCTATTCCAATAAGGCGACCGATCGTTTCATTCTGGCGGGCAGGAGGGGTGTTGAGTTTATCGACCTTGAATCAGGCGACCTGAGTTGGAATAACTGGATTCGCGGCGTTTGCAAATATGGCGTGATGCCCGCCAACGGCCTGCTTTACGTCCCGCCCGATGCGTGCGGTTGCTACATAACGGCCAAACTGACCGGCTTTTTCTCTCTTCGTGGCCGTGGTGACGATGGCCAGAATACCGTCGAGCCCACGTCGGATGATGAAGGAAAATTGAAGAAGGGACCCGCTTTTTCGAGTCCGCGCGAGGCAATGGCGGCTGGTGAAGATCGGACGGACGATTGGCCAACCTACCGCCACGACGCTCAACGCAGCGGTACGGCATCCTGCTCCGTGCCGAACCAATTGCGGATCCTCTGGTCCACGCCGGTTGGCCGACGAATCACCAGTCCCACGGTTGCCGGCGGCCGCGTCCTGGTTGCCGATACAAACCGTCATACGGTGACAGCACTGGACGCCGTGCAAGGCCGTCCCGTCTGGAAGTATCAGACGGGCGGGCGAGGCGATTCGTCTCCGACGCTGTTCGGAGGGCTGGCACTGTTCGGAAGTCACGATGGGTATCTCTACGCCGTGCGTGCGGACGATGGGCAACTGACCTGGCGGTTGCGACCCGGCTCCCCGACGCGACAGCTGATTGTGGAGGGACAATTGGAGTCGTCGGCTCCGCTGGTCGGCAGTGTGCTCGTTCGCCGCGGAACTGCCTATGCTTTGACCGGCCGTTCTTCGTATTTGGATGGAGGAATGGCATTGTATCGAGTCGACGTCGCTCGCGGGAACATATTGTCTCGGTCTCGAATCTATAGCCCCGACCCGGTAACCGGAAAACAGCCCCACCAGTTTGGCCCGTCTTCGATGCCGGGCGCCTTGAACGATGTTTTGACGAGTGACGAGCAGTTCGTCTATCTGCGAGACTCCGTTTTTCGTCCGGATGGCAGCCCGGTCGACAAAGGGAATGACCATTTATTGACACTAACTGGTTTCTTGGATGATTCCTGGGCGCATCGGTCGTACTGGATCTTCGGCGACAAGTGCTCGCTGTCGATCGGTTGCGCCGGTCGGGATCGAGACTTGGTCTTTGGCCGCCAATTGGCCTTCGATACATCCATGATCTACGGATTCGGGCGAAAAACGGTGCACTGGTCGAATCAATTCGAAGACGGACCCTATCGGCTCTTTGCCACGCCACGTGCCGAAAAGGAGGAAACCTGGAGCACCACGATTGCCTTCCAGGTGCGGGCCATGTTGCTGGCCGGCGAAGTGTTGTTCGCCGCCGGGCCGCGTGAGATTCAGGATGGGCCGAGGCCGGAAGTGGGTGCACGGGCGGCGCAGCTTGTGGG
>CAYNDU010000181.1:0-9751 GCA_964395615.1 uncultured Pirellulaceae bacterium
CCAGTGAACACCTTGCTCAGCCCAACCGCTACGGAAGCTCGTTCCTGCACCCGGCGTCTCTTGGGTGCGCCCGGCATCTCTTGACTCCAGAGACGCGGCTTACTAGGATTCCGCGGCGGGTTTCTTCACGGGCCCATGAATGTCTGCCGACCGGGCACGTGGCGTCGGGCAACAGGTGGGCGGCAGCCACTGCAGGAAAGGCAAATCCAGGCGTGCGACGAAGATGGCGAACGGCCGGTTGGACGACCGCGATGGTCATCGCGATGCTGGCGGTCGTTTTTTGGGCCGCGACCATAGCGCTTCGCCGCCCGCCCACCTTTTACCTCAAGGCCGTTTCGGTTCCGTGGGAAGAGCAGCAGGAGGCGGGCTACCTGTTGGAACGGTCGGTCTTGGATCTGCACAGCGATCTGCAACGCCATGGACCGTGGCAGGCGGTCTTCACGCCCGACCAGGTCAACGGCTGGTTAGCAGTCGACTTGCCCGCGAAGTTCCCCAACTTGCTGCCGCCAACGGTCCGCGAGCCACGCGTGGCAGTTATCGACGGGCGTCTGCATATCGCTTGCCGCTACCGGGATGACCGACTGGCTGCCGTGGTGAGTCTCGAATTGGAGGTGACGCTGGCTGCCGAGCCCAATACGCTGGCGATTCGCGTGTGCCGCGCACGTGCCGGTTTGTTGCCCTTGCCCTTGAATCGGTTTGTCGAACAGTTTTCGTTGGTCGCTCGCGATGCCCAGGTGACGATTCGATGGGGAACATTGGGCGGAGATCCCGTCGCTCTGCTCGCACTCCCGCCCCTCGACCTCGAGACTGAATTGCCGGTTCGCCTCACCGCCATCGAATTGCGCGACGGCAAGATTCTCGTGACGGGTGACTCGGGTTCGCCCCTCCTCGAGTGACTCGTTGATAGCCGGCCACCCCTATCGATCACGTGAACCTCACGACCCATTGCCGGCCATCGGGCGAAACGGATTCGAACGAGACGATTCCCTCGTGGACGTGGCCTCGACAGACAATCTTCAGCCACCCGATATCACGCTCGGCAACCACGTAAGTTCCGCAATCCCATCGAGTGACGTACCCGCGGTCGCCGGAGATCGGCCCTTCATAATCAAGATACATGAGCCGATGGTCGGGCAGTGATCGCGCGTTTACGCGGCGGCCCCGTTTAGGGGCGGATGCAAGAGCCCACGTTTGAAGCGCCCGGCCCTGTTCGAGCATCAGATCCCAGTGCGACGGGCGGACCGATCGACGGTCGCGCTCTCGTCGCGTATCGTGGGCGAGGATGACGTAGCGTGGCACGATCGTACCTTCCCGATTCCAGGGTCGCCGTATCTACTGCGCGAAGACGGTCGTCTTTTCGGTTGCCGTCACGCCATCCGGGTTGGACTCGCTCGATACTCGCACTTCCAACGTGTGGTCGCCCTCGCGCACGCCGGTCGCTTCCACTCGGAAAGGGTTCAACCGTTCACCGGGGCGCATTTCCAGCACGGGGTTGACCGTGACCTTTTGGCCGTCCGGACTGACCCGACGACCGGCAACCGGGCCGCTCAACTTCGTGAATTTCAAACCGGGTGGGAACTGAATGGCCAGGACGACGTTCTTTTCCGGCCGATCGCTGTCGTTTTCGATCGTAATCACGTAAGACGTTTTTTGCCCGACTTGGACCGGATCGCCGAATTCGTCGACCTTCAGCGTGATGGAACCGGACCGCGTTTCAGCGGGGACCGTCGGTGGCAAGACCGGGTTGGAAGCGGGAGCCGGTTCGATGCGTACGCGTCCTTCGCCCGATTGCCGTATAGATGGTTCACCGGTAACCGTCGCCCGCCCCAGGCCGATGCCGGGCGCCTTGCAGCGGCAGAGCACGACGCGTTGGATCGATCGCCCGGGAGGCAACGAATCGATGATCCAAACGAGTCTTCCCTCGGCCATCGCGGTTGGGTCCCAGCCGGGTGACGATTGGAGAGGTTCGAACAAGTTGTCATACGCCACCTCGACGCGGACATTGGTCGCGGTCGTCGATCCTGTATTCGTCACGCGCGTCGTGATTTGAATGTCCTGGCCGACCTGGGCGGTCTCGGGGCCGAGCTGCTCAACCCGTAATTCGGCCGCCACCGATTCGGCAGGTGTCGCGTTCAGGCACACACGGCGGGACGCCGATTGCCCGCCGCCGGCGGTCACCTCGATCGAATGGCAGAGTTGGCCTGCCTGTCGAACGATAAAGGCGAGCGGCAGTCGTTTCGTCTCGCCGGCCGAGAACCGTCCCAACGATTGCTGGATGGGACTGGCCTGACCATCGGCCTGTTCGAGCCCATTTGGAAAGCGGTCGAGGATGCTTACGCCATCCAGGGGACCGTCTCCCGTGTTGGTTACCTCTATGGAGAACTCGACCCGTTGACCCACCGTGGCCGTTTGGGGGCCGATGACAGTAAGCGATAGCGTCTGCCGGCTTATCTGGGTGTCGACCGAGGCATCGGCCTGAAGGCCGTCGGCTGACTTGGCTTGAAACCGGTAGCGAAAGCTGCCGCCTGCCGCCGCCCGAACGGTGATGTCGATCGTCCTTGTGGCCTTGGGCGACAGATCGCCCAGCTGCCATTGTGCCCGATCGCCAAAGACCTGAGCCGGTGGAATACTGCTGATAAACCTCAGGTTTGGTGGCAGGAAGTCCCGGACCGACACGTCGTGCGCAGGAATATCGCCGGGATTAGAAACGTTGAGGCGATAGGTCATCGCCGTCTCGAGGGACCCGATCGAAGGGCCGGTCGCATCCAGGGTCAGCCCGGGGGCACTCCACGTGACCGAAGTGTATCCTTCGCCCAATTGTGTGCGGGGGGCATCGCTATTCGGGTCGGCCGGTCGGATGATTTGAATTCGAACGCGCGTCGTACCGGCCGAACGGGTCGTCGGCATCAGCCGAATGTCGGCGTGGCCTTCCGCGTCGGTCATCACCTCGGCCACGCCGGTTCCGTTCGAGCCGACCGAGGCCGGCGCTCCTCCAACCACCTCGTAGCGAACGATCCAACCCGCGACCGGCGCGCCGGTCCGAGTGCGCGTCACAGCCGTTGATAAAGGGTGCGGCCGGCCGGCCGTTTGCGTGGCGGGAGTGGGAAAGACCCACTGGGCGTCCACCCAATAGATCGTCGTCGATCGTCGTCGCTGAGGCCAGGTAGCTCCTTCGGTCGCCACGGCGGAGATATAACTGGTCCCCTCGCTGGCGCTGGTCAAGCTGATCCAACACTGGCCCTTCTGCTGGATAACGTCATCCGTCACGCTCGGCGTTCCACGAGTGATCGCAAGACTGCGATTGGCCGTGCGAGTGACCACGAAGTCGGCGCTGAATTTCTTCGAATGTGACCAGTAGCTGCCGCGGTTCGTGTAGTCAATGATCTGACCGACGCTGTCTTGCGACAACGTCCACTCGATCGGTTGGTGAACCAGGTACCGCCCGTCGTCTCCACACATCCCGGCCACGAGAATCACCTCGCTGTTGACCGGTGCAATCATGCGTGTGGGAGTCACATTCAGAGTGCCGGAGACTCCCGATTGCAGGGCACGCGGCACGGGTGGCAATGCGCGGGTCGAGGTCGGCCCGGAGGGAGGTGTCCCAGGTGGCTGCTGAGCACATGGCTTGACCGCGGCGGGTTGCTGCCAGGCCGGCTTTGGAAACCAGGAGGTTCCCAGACACGAGCTATCCGCCGGGCTTTGCAGTTGCGTCGTGGCCGGTTGGGGAAGAAAAAACCGTTCCCCGGTCGGATCAATGGCAGGGAGTCGTAGCTGTTCGCAACCGGCCAACAAGAGCAGGCAACCGATCCAGGCCGTCCAGATAGGGCGTTGTCGGTTAATGAATTGGTCCAGCATGATGCACCTGTGGCATTCCCGATCGGCAGCGATCAAAAATCGTCCCCGGGAAACCTAGCATGCAATTGGGCAGCATGTGGTCTTTTGTCACCTCGTAACGGTGAGAAAATACAACGAAGGGAAACCGTTGGGAGCGTTTTTGAGTGTCCTAACGGTTATGACGCGCCGCAGTGAACGGCGTCTCCAGCATCCGAGACCGCGTTGAGTGCACTCGCGCGCCTACGGATCGGACGGCTACGGATCGGGCAGCTACGGATCGGACGCCTACGGATCGGACGAGAAGATTCCCGTCGCATACCAGATGCCGTTCGATCCGCATTTCATGTCGTATCCGTAGTACTCGTGGTGGCCGGCGACCGCGTTCCAGTGACCGGGCGACTGCCGCCAACTGTCGACGCAGTCCAAAGCGGCCTCGACCAGCCCTTCGTCCGGCCAACTCTCAGCGCAGACTTCCTGCGCCAACAGTCCGTCGGGCAACTTCGCCGTAATTCGATGGAAGCGCGATTCCCAGCGGTGGTGACCCTGCAAACGTATCGATGCCTGGTGCTGCGAATGGCTCTCGGCCTCGTGAACCAATTCGTTATTGATCTTCCCTGCCGTGCTCGCCGGCTCCTCAGGATGTACCCGGACCGCCCAAATCAATGTCCGTTGTGTCAGAGTTCCCGGCGGCAGGCCGAGCAAGGCCTTCAGCCGGCCCGCTTCCGTTGCCTCCGGTAAATCGAGCGGGTAGATGCTCACCACGTAGCCATGGTGCGCACTCTCTTCGTCCGTCATGTCAACGATCGCCAGCCCAGGTCCACCGCCGAGTTCCGCAAACGCTTCGTGGTCGATCAGTCGAAACGTCTTCCCGTCGTCCGTCTCCTCGGCACTCAACGAAACTCGAACCAGCGAGTATTCTTCGAGTAACTTGCGAAGGGCTCGGTCACGATGCATGCACCGAATGAGTTTATCGTTCTCCAGGTCCGTAGGGTCTTCGGCAAAATAAACCAGCAGCATCCGGTGTTCCTGGCGGGCCGATTCCAACGCCTGAGTGTATTCCGACTGCCATGGCAGGCGATGCGGCGCCACGGCCGGGTCCGCCGGTCCGGTAAGCAAAATGGTCATCGCTAAAACAGCTTGTTCGACAAACACACCTCGTCCCCTGTTCCTATGCTCAGGCTGCCATCAACGGCCCGTCCACGTCGGGCCGAGCGCTTGCTACACGGTTCGATCGAAATTGGGGCGACCCGAATTCCGGTACATCAACGGACCCAATTCTCCGTCTCCGCCTTGACTCATCAGAGTCGCGCATGCGCGGGCCTAGATGTCAAGATGGCAAAAAAGAGAAAGTCATGACAATATCGGTGATTTTAGCGGTTGTGAATCTTGAATAAAATGGGAACGGGAAGGAAGATAGACGGACAGCCCATTCCCGGTTCGGCCAACGGCCGATCAAGACACTCCGTTCGGGGGGGCGGCGGTTCATGCGCGGCCGTCTCAAGGAACAAGACTCGTCCCGGTGGTTCCGACCACCATTTTGGCTGCCAATGGTTGGCCGGTCCGGTGGTTGCGTCGCCGGACCGCGGAGGGCACTTCCGACTCCTTGTGTGAGCCGGCATTTTACGGCTCGTATCAGTCGGTGAGTGAAGGTGCGAAGTTCACGTAGCTTTTGTTGCTTGAACATGTTATGACATCGGCAAGTGGCGGTCAGAGGATGGAATTCGACGCGTGATTCATCAGGAGAGATACACCATGGCATGGATTCGACTCGATCAGGGAACATTTGGCCGGATAGGGGTGGCTTTGCTTCTCGCAATGGCCGGACCGACGTGGGCTGGGGTCGGGTTGGCTGACGATGGGGCGGGAGCGTCGGGTCCGGCGTCGGACCTCACTGCGTTGATCGCGCAAGCTCACGAGGCGAGAGAGCACTTTGTGCCGTTCGACGCCGATCGGGTCGAGGAGACTCACAAGCGGGCGATTCAGGCGAGCCACGACCTGCACGAACTGTTGGCCCGCGGCACGGAGGAGAACCTGCGACAGTGGGAGGCGTACCTTCAATGGGAGGTCATTCAGGAGGAATTAGCCAAATCGTCCAAGCCGGATCTCCGGAAACTGCAGTCGGCCTGGAGGAAGTTCTACGCGAACGAAGTTGGATTGGAGATGGCGTCCTTTACGGCTTTTCGGGAATCGCTATTCGAGTACATGATCTCGGTGTCGATGGCAGGCAATGAGGATCTTCGTTCGGCGTTTGAACAGCGGATGGACGCGCTCATCGAAGGGCTGACTCAATACGCGGAATCACCGTCGGATGAGTCAGGGCAGCGCATTGGTCCGGCTGTCGGCTGGCTTCGGAACGCAGGCCAGGCGACGGCACTGGTGGAGGGAATCGGCAAGGCGGCCGGACACGCGAATTTATACGCCGAGTGTTCCCAGGAGTTGGCCGCCGGCGGTGTGAGGTCGGAGGTTGAGGAGACGACGGACGTACGGGACGTCATACTCGGTACACGCATTTTTGGCACGGCCACACTACATGGCCAAACGGATCTTGTACTGATGGACGACGACCAGCGAGCCGCTTTTGCGGTTCAACTGAGCGGCCAAATTGACTCGGTCAACCGAGGCTACAATCGCGGCGTGACGATTCGAAGCACGGCGTTGACGGACGTGCAGGCGACCAAGCGAATTTTATTCGACCCGATGGGAATCACAACGTTTGACGCCGACGCGGACTGTCGAACAAAGAGTCACATTACGGGGATCTCCGCGAAATCGTGCCTGATGGAAAAAATCGCGCGACGTCGCGTTGGCAAGAGCAAGGGGCAGGCCGAGCAGGTTGCCTCACGTCATGCAGCGCGGCGAGTGGAAGAACGAATCAACGATCAAGTCGAGGAGTTGCTGGCCGACGTACGCGAGCGGTACCAGGAGAATTTTCGCTTGCCGCTTCTGCGACGAGGCGAGTTTCCTCAGGAAATGGCCTTAAGGACGCAAGACGGACGTTTGCAGCTTGCCTGGCGTCAAGCGAACGCCTATCAATTGGCGGCGCCGACACAACCTCCGCCGTTGACGGCCAAACATGACGCGGCCGTTCGATTGCATGAGTCCTTTGTGAGTAATTTCTCACGGGCCCTGCTGGGTGGCGTAACCCTGACCGATGAACGCCTGGTGGAGATTTTCGAAGAGTCGGGTGGTGAAGTGCCCGAGGAGCTGAAAATCGACCAGGACAAAGAGCCTTGGTCGATCCGGTTCTCGGCAACGCAGCCGGTCAGCGCCAGGTTTTCGGCCGGCACGCTACGATTTGCGATCCGTGGCAGTCGCTTTGTGTTGGGTGACCGAACGGTTAACAACACGTTGGAAATGTCGGCCGTCTACAAGTTGGAGAAAACGGAATCGGGAGCACGCCTGACGCGGCAGGGCGACGTGAATGTGGAATACATGGGGCTTAAGGGGCGTTTGAGTCCGCTGCAAATAACGATCCGGACGGTAATGAGAAAGAAGTTCCAAGCGATCTTCGAAGCCGAATTTGACACGAAGGGGGTCAAGCTACCCGGTCGCTGGGAGCAGTCTGGGAGCTTGAAATTGGCGGAACTCGCCTCACAAGAGGGCTGGCTGAAGCTCTCCTGGTTGCGCTTCTGATGACTCCTGCGTTCCGATCGGATGAAATGGCCGATCGAGGCGATGAGTCATACGGAAGCACTCAACGTTGCGACAAGAAAGTCGTCCGGTGACGGCAAGGCAGGGAGGAGAGGGAGTTGAGGGATGGAGCAATGGGTGGAGATTCAGTTTGACTGCGTGCCGCTGCGCAGTGTTCCACGGTGGGATCCGCCGCTCGACGCGTCACCCAAGTACGAGGCGCTTTGTCAGCGAGTTCAGGATGCCGCCCAGAAACATGGCACTCACAATGTCTACTATCTGCTTAACGCTCGATGCACGTTTCATCTTATCAATCATTCCGAGAAGGGCCTTGTCGTTTTTCGCTTCGAAGGCGCTGTGCTGACCGACGAGACCGACGAACGGACGCTCTCGTGTGACCTCAGTGTGCACCTGGACCGCGAAACGTGCCCATGGCTCACCGAGCCGATCGTGCAGTGGTTCCACCAGACTGTCCGTCAAGCCGTGCAAGTCGAATTCGATCGTTACATCGCCGCCGGCGACCTGGATCGAACGCGCGCCCGAATCGACACAATGCAAGCGGCCAGCGACCAGGCCGAAGGCTATCTGGGCATGTTCCTCTGATTTGAAGGTGTCGTTCGAGTGGAGTAGAATGGCGGCCTGGTGAGTTTATCGGCCTGCATCTTGACTCCGCGAGAACCACACATGGTCCCCACCCGATTCCTTATCCAGTGCAGTTTATTCCTTTCGTTCGTCGTGTGGTTCAATAACGGGCTGCTCGACGCACGGCCGGTTGGCGAGAAGCCGAACTTGATTTTTGTCCTGAGTGATGATGTGGCGCAAGGCGATCTGGGCTGTTACGGTCAGACGCTGATTCAGACTCCACGACTCGATCGCATGGCCGCCGAAGGTACGCTCTATTATCAGGCCTATTGTGGGACGAGCGTGTGTGCGCCGAGCCGATCGTCCTTCTTCACGGGGTTACATACGGGCCATTGCCCCATCCGGGGAAATTACGAAGTTGCCCCTGAAGGCCAGTTGCCGCTGCACGGCGACACGGTGACGATTGCCGAGGTGGCCAGATCGGCCGGGTACGCGACGGCCACGATGGGGAAATGGGGGATGGGGTACTTTGATACTGAAGGGAGCCCGTTACGCCAGGGGGTGGATCATTTCTTCGGTTATAACTGTCAGCGCCATGCTCATTCCTATTTTCCCACGTATCTGTACGATGACGATCAAGCGTTCCTGCTTCCGGGGAACGACGGTCAGAAGGCCGGGAAGACGTACGCACAGGAGCTGATTCAAAACGATGTGATCAAGTGGGTGCGAGGAAATGCGGAACGACCGTTCATGCTGTTCTATGCCGTGACGCTCCCACACGGCCGACACGAGATCGACGACCTGGGGATCTATGCCGACAAACCTTGGACGCCCACTCAGAAGTCCTATGCTGCCCAAGTGACTCGACTCGACTCGGACATGGGCGAGTTGGTTGACACGTTGCGTTCGCTGGGGATCGCCAAGAATACGCTCGTTATTTTCAGTGGTGACAACGGCTCATCCTTCAGTCCGAAGTCTGAAATGGGACGTCTCTTCGATCAAGCCAGCAACGGACTTCGCGGCTACAAGCGGGGTATGTACGAAGGCGCCCTGAGGCAGGCAGCGCTGGCCTGGTGGCCGGGCACCGTGCCCGCCGGTCGTATCGACCACCAACCATGGGCCTTCTGGGACATCATGCCGACGTTTGTTGAACTCAGTGAGGCGACGCCGCCTTCGGGCTACGAGACCGACGGCAAGTCGCTCGTTCAGTACCTGAAGGGTGGCGACGTGCCGCCGCGAAAGTACTTCTACTGGGAGTTGCACTTGAAGAAGCCGATTCAGGCTGCTCGCTTCGGTGATTGGAAGGCCGTGCGGAACGGTGTGGACAAACCGATTGAGTTGTTTGATCTGGCCAAGGATCCCGGTGAAACAACGAACGTGGCCTCGTCCAATCCTGAACTCGTGACCCGGGCCCAACGCATCTTTCGCGAAGCGCATCGTCCCGACCCGAATTGGCCGCTTGACAAATGGCCTGCCGTGCACGCCGAGCGGGCCAATAAGGCCTGGGCCGTCACGCAAAAGCGAGTTCGCGAGAAATGGGCTCCTCCGAACGCGGTCGGCCGGTGAAGGTCGTCCCGTCTGATACCGACGAACGGCCCCTGTGCTGCCTCCTGGGTGCAGGAACGAGCTTCCGTAGCGACTGGGCTGAGTAAGGTGTTCACTGGAGATTCCCACAGTCGGTGGTATGGGCAGTCGGTGGTATGGG
>CAYNDU010000182.1:0-4279 GCA_964395615.1 uncultured Pirellulaceae bacterium
GCAGATTCCACAAGTGCGCGCCGTTAACGCGGGCATTTCCCGATAGGGTCGACCTTCGCAGAATTTTTCGAATCCGCGATACTGGGTCAGGTGAAACTTCGCATCGTTCACCTTGCCGGCATCATCGAGCGCCAGGGTGATGCGCGCGTGGCCCTCGATCCGCGTTACCGGCTCAATCGTAATCTTCTCACTCATCGATCCGCACCTCATGCTCCAAAGCGACTTAGTTTCGTCGGGTCCGGCCGTCGCCCCTCGATGAGTTCGTGCAAAACGGTCCAGATAGCGTCGGCTGGAGGCGGGCAGCCCTGCAGGAACAAGTCGACTTCGACCACGCCATGAATGGGTTGAACGTTGTCGAGTAGCGGGGGCACGTCCTGGCTCGGAATCTGCGGCTGCAATTGCACATTTTCCTGGTAGCCCCGAGCCAGCACTTCGTCGAGCGGAAAGAGGTTGCGCATGATCGGGACGTTTCCGCAGACGGCGCAATCGCCCAGGCTGATCAAAAAGCGGCAATGCTGACGGAACGCCCTGGCACGATGCAGGTCCTCCTCGGTGCTGACGGCGCCCTCGAGTATGCCGACGTCGACCATCTCGGGCAACTGCTTGCTATCGACGAGCGGGCTGTATACAAAGTCGACTTTTTCCGCCAATTCGATCAGCCGCTCATCGATGTCGAGCAGCGACATGTGGCAGCCCGAACAGCCGTCGAGCCAGGCAGTCGCGACCGTAATCAACTTTCGCTGCTTCATCTAACCGTCCTCCTGATCCTTATGCCGCATGCGGGACAGATACGGGAGGAAGTGAACGTCTTTCTGCATTTCACCGGCCGATGTTCCGTGTTTCACCAGAGCGCCGGTGGGGCAGATTTGTACACATTTGCCGCACCCGGTACAGGTGTCGCTTTCATCCCATGGGCGATTCAAGTCCGTGATCACCTGACAGTCGATTCCGCGCCCCATGATGTCCCACGTGTGTGCCCCCTCGACTTCGTCACAAACGCGCACGCAGCGCGTGCAGAGTACACAGCGGTTGTGATCCACTCGAAACCAATCGTGCGATGCGTCGACGCGATAAACGGCATTTCGATACGGGAACCGAACGTGATCGACGCCGCACTCCTGTGCCAGGTCCTGAAGCTCGCACCGTCCGTTCGAGACACAGATCGAACAAACATGATTGCGTTCCGCAAACAACAACTCGACGATCATTCGGCGATACGTTTTCAGCCGAGGCGTATCGGTTGCGATGTTCATTCCCTCGGCGACCCGTGTCGCACAGGCCGCTACCAGGCGGTCGGAATCGCCCAACTGGACCATGCAGAGTCGGCAGGCGCCCCAGACGTTTAAACCGTCCATGTAACATAGCGAAGGGATGCGGATCTGGTTTTCGCGCGCGACCTCCAGAATCGATTCATCCTCCCGGCCACTGACGTCGTTCCCGTCGATTTTCAGCGTTACAACTCGGACCTGGGATGAGGATGTCGGGTGTTTCACTTCGAATCCTCCGTTTCTGCCGCCGGTGACGCTGTCGTGCAGGCCAGGCTGTCATCGGGGAGCAACTTCTGCTCGTACTCGTCCCGAAAGTAGCGTAAGGTGCTCAGCACCGGGTTGGGTGCCGTCTGGCCCAGGCCACAGAGACTCGTCGCCTTGACCATGTCGCACAGTTGTTCGAGCAGATCGAGATCGGCCTGTCGGGCTTCGCCTCGAGCGATCTTGTCGAGCAACCGATGCATCTGCTCGGTCCCGGCTCGGCACGGTATGCACTTTCCGCACGACTCGTCCATGCAGAATTCCATGAAGTAGCGGGCCACATCGACCATGGACGAAGACCGATCCATGACAATCATGCCGCCCGAACCCATGATCGAACCGGCATCGCGCAGCGTGTCGTATTCCACCGCCAGATCCAGAAACTCGGCCGGCAGACAGCCACCGGATGGCCCTCCCGTCTGGACCGCCTTGAACGAATGGCCTTCCGGAACGCCGCCCCCAATGGTCTCAATGATCGTTCGCAAGGGAACTCCCATCGGAACTTCGATGAGACCCGTTCGTTGCACGCGACCAGCCAGCGCGAAAACCTTGGTCCCCTTGGACCGTTCCGTGCCGATCTGAGCGAACCGGTCACCCCCATCACGGACAATCGTCGTAATGTTGGCCAACGTCTCGACGTTATTGATCAACGTCGGGTGCCCCCAGAGTCCATATTCGGCCGGATAGGGTGGACGAGGTCGCGGCTGGCCACGCTGTCCTTCGATGGATGCCATCAAGGCCGTTTCCTCACCACAGACAAAGGCACCGGCGCCGAGCCGGATATCGATGTCGAAACTGAACCGCGTCTCGCAAATGTTCTTGCCCAAGAACCCGTTTCGATTCGCCTGGCGAATGGCCGACTGTAGACGGTCAATGGCCAGCGGGTATTCGGCACGGATGTAAATGAAACCGTGCTGAGCGCCGACGGCGTACGCGGCTAACGACATCCCCTCAATGACTCGGTGCGGATCCGATTCCAGTATCGCCCGGTCCATGAACGCGCCCGGATCACCCTCGTCGGCGTTGCAGATGACAAACTTCTGATCGGCCGGCATCTTGGCAACCGTCGACCACTTCAAACCGGTAGGGTAACCGCCTCCCCCGCGCCCGCGCAGGCCGCTGTGACGTACCTCGCGCAACACATCCACCGGATTCATCTCCGTCAGACCCTGCACGAGTGCCTCATAACCTCCAACCGCCAGGTAGTCGTCGATTTGCTCGGGGTCTATCAAGCCGGAATGGGCCAGGACCAGTTTGTGTTGTTGCGTGAAGAACGGGACCGACGTGGGACATACCAATCGCTCGACGGGACGCTTGCCAAGCGATTGGGCCAACGCGTTCGCGTCGCCGGCCGTGACCCCCTGGTACAAGATATCGCCCAGGAGTTTGGCCGAACCCGACCACTCTGGCGACGGAGTCTTCACGGACGAGCCGCCCGAATTTGGGTCGCCCGAGTCGGGGCCATTCGAGTCGGGGCCGTTCGAGGGCGGTTCGTGCGGCGCAGGGTGGCTCGGGGGCGTGCCGGCAACCGTCCGGTCCTCCACGGAAACCAGGGGTCCGGCGGCACAAAGGCCCATGCAGCCGACCCCCTTGACCACGACGTCGTCTCGTTGATCGGTTTCTTGTCGGAGCGCGTCAAGTACGCCGGTAGCTCCCGACGATTGGCATCCGGCCGCCATGCATACGCGTACGCAATGCCGACACCCGGCCTCCTTCCGGCGACTCTCTTCCGCGAGCTCACGCAGTTCGTCGAGATGCATGTCAGATCACCTTTTCGACTTCGGAGAGCAGTTTGTCGGCCGTCAGGTTGCCCAACACTTCTCCGTCGACGACCGCGGCCGGAGCCAGGCCACAAGCGCCGATGCATCGGGCGCTGATTGCAGACAGGCTCTTATCGCCTGTTGTCTCGCCGGGCCCGATCCCGTGACGTTCGCGCACACCGTCGATCAGGTCCTGCGAGCCCTTGATATAACACGCGGTGCCCGTGCAGAGGACGCACGTGTGTTTGCCCTGCGGCTTCAGTGTGAAGAGATGGTAAAAGGTTGCCACGCCGTAGACTTTGCTCAACGGCAGACTCAAAGCATCGGCCACGTAGGCCATCGCCGGTTCGTCCAAGTAGCCGAACGAGCTTTGAACCTTGTGCAACGCCTCGATTAACGCGTGGCTGGAATATCCGTTGCGTCGCATCGTGACGTCAACCATCTTCCAACGCTTATCGGCGTTCGGTGGGGTCGGGCGCGCCAACTGCATGCTGAAGGCTCCTTCTTGCGAATCGCAGCTCCTTGCTTTCTTCCTTTGGAGAAGAATCGTACCGCAATCGCTATCGTTTGCCTACCCAATTCGTGCGTTCCCAGCGTCGCGGATCACCGCGCCATCAAGCACGGGATGTCGTGGTGTCGGGCCGCTCTGGAGATTGCGCCTCTTCGGTCGGTCGGCCGGCGCGAAACAACAGACCGACCCGCCCCACGGGGATCGTGCCCGTTCTGCAGGACCGACGTTCTGCAGGGCCGACATTCCACCGTGCCGACATTCTGCAGGGCCGACCTTCTTCGGGGCCGACATTCTGCAGGGCCGACATTGCTTTGGCTCGATGGGTGGGATCCTGCAAGCCGTCCGCGGTCGTTGACGCACCACCGGGAGCTGCTGAAATGCGGTTCCTCGGAGGCAGTACCGGGCGGCGGTATTTTCGACAATCAAAACTGTCGAAAATAGTTTCATCATGCGAGGCGACCTGACCAGACGGGGCCCGA
>CAYNDU010000182.1:4379-9742 GCA_964395615.1 uncultured Pirellulaceae bacterium
CACCCGAAGATGCCGGGTTGAACAAACGGTCGATGAATGAGACAGTGAGGGAGAATTTTCTCAAAGGGAATGCAAACGGCTCAATCTGAGTGGCCCCATATAACGAAGAGGAGCGAACGGTGAATCAGCAATCGCCGACGGAACAACGGTCCTTCGTCACGCTCGACGGAAATGAAGCGGCGTCGCTCGTCGCCCATAAGACCAACGAAGTGATCGCCATCTATCCCATTACGCCGGCGTCTCCGATGGGCGAGTTCTCGGATGCCTGGTCGGCGGCCGGTCGAAAGAGCATGTTCGGCACGGTTCCGGACGTCATTGAAATGCAGAGTGAAGCGGGCGCGGCGGGTTCGGTGCATGGGAGTTTACAGGCTGGCGCGTTAACGACGACATTTACCGCGTCCCAGGGCCTGTTATTGATGATCCCGAACATGTTCAAGATCTCGGGTGAGCTTCTGCCGACCGTTTTTCACATCGCGGCGCGTACCATCGCCACTCATGCCCTGTCGATCTTTGGGGACCACAGCGACGTCATGGCAACGCGGAGTACCGGTTGGGCCATGTTGGCTTCGAATTCGGTCCAGGAAGTGCACGACATGGCACTCGTGGCCCAAGCCGCCACGCTCAAGTCACGGATCCCCTTCCTTCATTTCTTTGACGGGTTCAGGACTTCGCACGAGGTGAACAAGATTGAGGTGATTGGCGACGACGAGATTCAGGCCATGATCGATCGGCAGTACATTCGCGCATTTCGGCAGCAGGCGCTGAATCCCGATCGACCGGTAATTCGGGGCACGGCTCAGAATCCGGACGTCTTCTTTCAGGCTCGCGAGGCGTGCAACCCGTTTTACGATGCAGTCCCCGGGATCGTGCAGGAATACATGGACCGGCTGGCCGGATTGGTCGGGCGAGCCTATCACTTGTTTGATTACGTGGGCGCGCCGGACGCTGAACGGGTGATCGTGATGATGGGATCAGGAGTCGGTGCGGCGGAGGAGGGTGTCGAGCGACTGGTGGAACAGGGGCAGAAAGTCGGGTTGCTCAAGGTCCGCCTCTATCGCCCATTTGATACGACAGCGTTCCTTCGCGCCCTGCCGCCGACCGTTCGATCACTGGCAGTGCTCGACCGGACGAAAGAGCCGGGAGCGCTTGGTGAACCGCTCTACCAGGATGTGCTCACCGCGCTGGTGGAACAATGGCAGCGGGTACACGCCGACGCTCGGCTACCACGAGTGATCGGTGGTCGTTTCGGGCTGTCGTCGAAGGAATTCACTCCGGCGATGGCCACCGCCGTTTGGGACGAGTTGAGCAAGGAAGAGCCCAAGCGGCACTTTACTATCGGCATTACCGACGACGTGACGCGATTGAGCTTGGAGTGGGATCGAGAAATCTCGACGGAAAGGGCGGACGTAACGCGCGCCGTCTTTTTTGGACTTGGAAGTGACGGGACGGTTGGCGCGAGCAAGAACTCGGTGAAGATCGTTGGCGAAAACACGCCCATGTATGCCCAGGGCTATTTCGTCTACGACTCGAAGAAGGCCGGATCCATGACGGTCTCCCACCTGCGGTTCAGCCCGCGACCGATTCAGTCGAGCTATCTGGTCGAAAGGGCCAGCTTCGTGGCCTGTCACCAATTTCAGTTCCTGGCCAGTGTGGACATGTTGGAGATGGCCGAACCGGGAGCCACGTTTTTGCTCAACAGCCCGTTCTCGGCGACGGAGGTATGGGACCAGCTGCCGCGAGACGTTCAGCAACAGATTATCGATAAGCGGCTCAGCTTCTATGTCGTGGACGCATACAAGGTCGCTCACGCTGCGGGCATGGGCGCTCGAATTAACACGGTCATGCAGACCTGCTTCTTTGCCTTGTCGGGGATTCTGCCGCGCGAGGCGGCCATTGAACAAATCAAGAAGGCGATTACCAAGACGTACGGTAAGAGGGGCGAGTCGATTCTGCGCAAGAACTTCGCGGCCGTCGATGGGGCGTTGGCAGCGATGGGGCAAGTGGACGTGCCGGCGGCCCCGACCAGCCAGAAGCGTCGAGTCTCGCCCGTTGGCGAGGGCGGGGATGACTTTCTCCAACGCGTCACATCGGTCGTGCTGGCCGGCAAGGGCGATCTGCTGCCGGTGAGTGCCCTGCCGCCGGACGGTACCTTCCCGACCAACACGGCGCGGATCGAGAAACGGAGTATCGCTCAGGACATTCCGATATGGGACCCTGAGATATGCATCGATTGTGCCATGTGTTCGCTGGTCTGCCCCCATGCGGCCATTCGGCTTAAGGCCTTTGAACCGGAAGCTCTGACCGGAGCTCCGAAAGCGTTCCAGTCAAAAGTCTGGCGTGGTAAGGACTTCCCCGGTCACCGGATGACCATTCAAGTCGCGCCCGACGACTGCACCGGCTGCGGGGTCTGTGTCGACGTCTGCCCGGCGAAGAGTAAGGAGGTGGCCAGGCATAAGGCGATCAACATGGAACCGAAAATGGACCACCTGGCCGCCGAACAAGCGAATTTCGACTTCTTCCTGGACATTCCCGATTTTGATCGCACTCGGGTGCGAGTCGATACGGCTAAGGGGACTCAAATGCTCCAGCCGCTCTTCGAATTCTCCGGCGCCTGTGCGGGTTGCGGCGAGACTCCCTATGTGAAATTGATGACCCAGTTATTTGGGGATCGGGCGCTGATCGCCAACGCCACGGGGTGCTCATCCATTTATGGCGGGAATCTGCCTACGACCCCCTATGCGGTCGATGCGAACGGCAGAGGACCCGCGTGGTGCAACAGCCTGTTCGAAGACAATGCCGAATTTGGACTCGGCTTCCGACTGGCCATGGATCAGAAACGCGAGTACGCCGGGTACCTGCTCAAACAGGTCGCCGCCGATGTCGGCCAGGACCTGGTAGGCGAGATTTTGGGATCGGAACAGCAGGACGAGTTGGAATTGGCCGCACAGCGCCAGCGCGTGGCCAGACTCATGAATCGACTCGAAACGCTGGAGACGGCCGAGGCTCGACGACTTAAGTCCGTGGCCGAGGCGCTCATTCATCGGAGTGTCTGGATCGTCGGGGGCGACGGATGGGCGTTTGACATCGGTTACGGTGGGTTGGACCATGTTTTGGCCACCGGCCGCAATGTCAACGTGCTGGTCCTGGATACGGGTGTCTATTCCAATACCGGTGGGCAAGCATCCAAGGCGACACCCCGATCGGCCGTGGCCAAGTTCGCCGCCGGCGGCAAGCAATCTCGCCGAAAGGACCTCGGCATGATGGCCGTCGGGTACGGTAATGTCTATGTGGCTCAAACGGCCCTCGGCGCGAATCCTGCCCAAGCGATCAAGGCGTTTCGAGAAGCCGAATCGTTCCCAGGCGCTGCAATGATTCTGGCCTATTCGCAATGCGTGGCTCACGGTGTCAACATGACGACCGGAATGTCACATCAGAAGGAGGCTGTGAAGAGCGGCTTCTGGCCCCTTTATCGTTATGATCCGAGAGCGGCCCATGAAGGAGGCCACCCCTTCCACTTGGACAGCCGCAAACCAACGATTCCGTTCAAGGATTTCGCAATGCAGGAAGCTCGATTTGCAATGCTCGCCCGTACGAATCCCGAACGGGCTGATCAGCTATTCGAATTGGCTCAACACGATATCGACGACCAGTGGCACTATTACGAGCAGATGGCGGGAGTGGAACGTGATATTGTCGACGAAATGGAAGAGGTGGAAGCATGAGTATCGATCTTTCTACAACGTACCTCGGTCTGCAACTGAAGAATCCCCTCGTGGCAGCCGCCTCGCCCCTGACCAGCAACCTCGAGGCTCTGCAAAAACTCGAACAAGGTGGCGCCGCCGCCGTTGTGCTTCCGTCCCTGTTTGAAGAACAGATCGAGCACGACGAGCAGGAGGTCGACCGACTCTATGAATCGCACGCGGACTCGTTTGCCGAATCGCTCTCGATGTTCCCCGAGTTGGATTCTTACAATACCGGGACCAGCGAGTATCTGACGAAACTCGAGCAGACGAAGCAGGCGCTCCAGATTCCCGTCATCGGCAGCCTCAACGGATCCTCCAAGGGCGGCTGGACAGATTGCGCCCGGTCAATGCAGACTGCTGGTGCAGACGCCATTGAATTGAATATCTATTTCGTTCCCACTGATCCCGAGATGACCGCCGAACAGGTCGATCAGCACTACACCGACCTTGTGGCAAGCGTAACCGAATCGGTCACCATACCCGTTTGCGTGAAGATCGGCCCCTTTTTCACGTCGCTGCCCTACGTCGTGCGAAGTCTCTGCGAGGCGGGAGCCGCTGGAGTCGTGCTGTTTAACCGATATCTGGAACCGGATATTGACCTGGAGACGCTCCAGATAGCGCCCAACCTGGTCCTCAGTAACCGACATGAACTGCGTCTCGCGCTGCGATGGATCGCTATCCTGCGCGACCAGACTCCCGTATCGCTGGCAGCCTCGGGCGGCGTCCATTTTTCGGAGGATGTCCTCAAGGCCGTCCTGGCCGGAGCTGATGTTACTCAATTGGCAACCGCGCTGCTCCGCTACGGTCCGGCCTACCTGGGAAAAGTGCTCGAGGAAATCCGCCATTGGATGGAAGAGAACGAATACGCGTCGATCGAGCAAATGAAGGGAAGCATGAGCCGCAGGAATTGCCCCGACCCCAGCGCTTTGGAACGCGCGAATTACATGCGGGCACTGACGACGTTCACCAGCAATTACTCGGCCGGCTGAACCCTTCCGAATTCGCCCACGACCTGTTGACGCTCGACCGACCGCTCGGTCACGCCGCTCCTCGCAAGAGAGTCGATGAGTGCGGAGGGGCGCGGCGTCGGACATGGCCCACGGAGGGCTTGGCGCTACCACGGACGAGGAAGGGCGAAGGGAAGACTGCGAGATGTGCCAGGGGCCGTTCGAAGGCGCCTTAGTCGTGCACGTAGGTTTCGAGGAAGCGGGCCAGTTGATGAAAGTCGGAATCGGGGCGGACGTAACGCACGATGGTTACAAGTGTCTCCGAATCAATCAGCTGGCTGAAGGGGACATATTCCAGGTCGAGTTGTCCCGAGACGGAAACCATGACGCCGCTACGTCCTTCCTCGACCAGTGCACGGTAGGCGCCCACGCCAAGCTGGCTTCCGAGCATGACGTCAAACGCCTGTGGCCGAGCACAACGCGACTCATAGCCGAGCTGCAGTCCCTTCACTCGCCGGATGCGATCGGTTTGTCGAGTATATTCCTCGGAAATCAGGCGACTGAATAACTCACTCAGATTGATGTGCGAGATCGAGAGATGCCCGTGCTCGTCGCGCGGCACGTCTTTCACGTATTCGTACGGCAAATACTCAGCCAGACCCTCGGCCAATAC
>CAYNDU010000183.1:0-9732 GCA_964395615.1 uncultured Pirellulaceae bacterium
GGCCAAACGGACATCAATGGCGGTTCGGTTACCACGGTCGGCGATCAGACGTACAACGACCCGGTCATCCTGACCGCAAACACGGTCGTCACGGCCAACAATGTCACGTTCGCTCAGACCGTCGATTCCGATGCCACGGCCCGGGCGCTGGACGTTAACAGCACGGGGGGCGGGCTCACTCGCTTTGACGGGGCAGTCGGAAGCACGGCCCAACTCGCATCACTCGTCACGAACGCCGATGGCCAAACGGACATCAATGGTGGTTCGGTTACTACGGTCGGCGATCAGACGTACAACGACCCGGTCATCCTGACCGCAAACACGGTCGTCACGGCCAACAATGTCACGTTCGCTCAGACCGTCGATTCCGATGCCACGGCCCGGGCGCTGAACGTCAACAGCACGGGGGGCGGACTCACTCGCTTTGATGGAGCCGTCGGAAGCACGGCCCAACTCGCATCACTCGTCACAAACGCCGATGGCCGAACTGACATCAATGGTAGTTCGGTTACTACGGTCGGCGACCAGACGTACAACGACCCGGTCATCCTGACCGCGAACACGGTCGTCACGGCCAACAATATCACGTTCGCCCAGACCGTCGACTCCGATGCCACGGCCCGGGCGCTGGACGTTAACAGTAGTGGTGGTGGAGCTACTCGATTTGTGGGGGCGGTCGGGTCCGCGAGCCCCTTGGCTGGAGTCTCGACGAACGGCGACGGTCAGACAGACATTCTGTTTGGTGTCGTGACAACGGACGGAGATCAGGTGTACAACGATCCGATCATTTTGGTTGGTGATACGACGCTGATCACGACCAGTGGTGGCAATGTCACGTTTCTAAGTTCCGTAAACTCGGATAGCCCGGCCACTCCGCGCGACCTGATGATCGACACGGTCCAGCCAACTCTGGTTGGAATTGTCTCCTTCCGTGCGCCGGTGGGTACATCGAATCCAATTCGACAGTTATCGATTGAGACGGGGGGCCCATTCGACGTGGTTGCCAATATCACGGCAACCTCCAACATCGCCGTGGATGTGCATGATGCAGCGACGTCGGGCGACGATTTCGTGTTGCATGAGCTACCTGGGGTTTCCGATCCGGTGGTTCAAGTGGTATCGACGGGGAGCGATATTCTGCTGCGGGTCGGTGATGACATTGAACTGCAGCGCCGGACATCGCTGATCGCGGCCAACGACCTGATGATTCAGGCCGATGCGGACGTCGCCGATCCCGATGTAAATGGAAGCCACATTAGGATATTGGGCTCCACTTACACCGATTCGTCAGGGGAGCAGAACAGGGTCACGGCGGTCGGTCAGACTCGCATTCAAACCGGCAGCGACAACGACCGCTTGGATATTCAACTAGCCCGACTTGCACCGGTTAATACATACCAGGTGGATGCCGGCACCGAGGACACGGCGACGCGACTGGTTCGAATCGGCGGAACGGCAGACAACAGTGGCAGCACGGGCGCCAGTTGTGGTCGGTCGACAAATGTCACTTTCCGTGACGTTCAGCTCCCGATCGGCGACATACTCAACGTCGTTGACACGGATGCCGTGACAGGTCACGACTATCAGGTTGACGATCGATTCGTGCTGCGGGCGGGTGGACCGGCGATAGAGTACGTACAGATCGATGAGATTCGAGTCGATTCGGGAAGTGCGGCGGACACGATGCGTTTGCTGGTGCCCACGGCACCGGCGACACTGCCGACGATCGTAGGTTTTGACGGAAACGGCGGGGATGACCACCTGATCGTAAACGGCTCGAGCCAGGACGATCAGATCGCGGTTGGGCCATTGGGAGGGCTGGCCGGTCACCGCACCGCGATCGAGGTGGACGACACGGAATTGCCGAACGTGGATTTTCTTTGGATTCGAGGAAAGGCGGGAAGCGACTTCATTCTGAATGACACCCTACGCAGGTCCTTGCTCGAAGGGGACGACGTAGCGGGTGGTTACGGGAATGACGCGTTGATTGGCGGATCGAACACCGACATCCTGTTTGCGGCTCGCGGCGACGACGTATTGATGGGTCGCGGGGGCAACGATTATCTATTTGCAGATATTGGATTCTCGCCGCCTGCGACTGCGGTGCCGTTTCCTATTGAAGCATCGACCGAGACGATCGGAGACTTGCTGGATGGTGGGGGCGGCTATGACGCAGCCGCTCAATTCGGTTCGCTCGACAAGGTACTCAATGTCGAGGGGACGCTGCTGGACGGGGGTGCCTGCAAGGACGTGATCACATGGTTAATGGCCATCATTCATCCGATAACGACAACGTCTGGCGGTATTGCTGGTGGATCGATTAACCAATTGATGCAGATGGCCCTGAATTCACTGGCGGTGCCGCTGCGCAATCCCGATCTGGTCCTCACTCCACCGTCAGCGCCTCCCGGTCCGATCATTCAGCCGATTATCTTGGGTGATGTCAATGCCGATGGCGAATTGTCACCGCTCGACGCGTTGATGATCATCAACGAGCTCAATGCGCACGGACCGATCCAGCTAGGTTCACGAGGAACCGATGACGGCGAAGGCGAAGCGGGTGTACCTCTGGAGCAGTACGACGTCAACGCTGACCGAATTATCTCGCCACTCGATGCGCTCATTGTCATTAATGCTCTGAACCAACGAGCCGAGGGTGAACGCAGCGTTGCGCCAGGCGAGTCGGTACGGTACGCAATGTCGACGGAGGCGGCCGAGCCGTTCACTTCACGCGCACGCGATGACGTTGCGCGTCGTCGCCGACTCGATGACGAGCTTTTCTCCGACGAGCAATTCAACTGGTGGATTGGCGAACCGTCGGACGACGAGTGGTATGACTGGTAGAGTGCGGGCGAGCGCGAGTGATAGACGTTATCCCGTGGCGTCGTCTGATCCGTTCGTTGCCAGGCGAGTCAGCATCTTGCCAACACGGACAATTGCTTCACCTGGGATCGTATGCATTCCGTCGAACGGAAGGAAGTCGACGGGCAGTCCGGAAGCCCGCAACAAATCGCGAAGTGTCTCTGCAATGGCAAATGGGAGAAGGGGATCCTGCCGTCCGTGGCTCTGAAACACTTCGCAGTTTTGGAGTCCGACAGCCAGGGCGCGCCATTCTTTTTCGCAGATGACCGTACCCGACCAGAGGCAAAGCCCATCGGGTGTTGATTTTAGATGGAACGCTGTATCAAGCGCCAACATGGCGCCCTGGGAAAACCCGCCCAACACGAGCCGAGTCGGACGATCGTACATTTGTTGAGCGGCGTTGATCGATTCGATCAGGGCTGCGCGGGCCGTCGGTAAACCGTCCGGAACATGTCGGCAAAGGGCACGAAAATTCCCGGCACCTACCTCTTCGGCCATCTGCTGCATGTTGATCGGCCACCACGCACGCGCATCATATCCCTTGAATTCGTCCAACGTGACGGGTCCAGCTGGGAACACATACGCCACGTCCCGCTCGACAGCAGGAAAATGTGAGCTCAGCTCTCCCGCCAATGGTACGAGATCGGTCCCCGGCGCTCCAAATCCATGGCACAGTATGATGAGTACTTTCGGGGGGGAATCTGAGTGGGTTGGTTCCACAATCTGACAAGAAAGTTGGCCCAACTGAGCGCGACGCAATTGTGACATCTGAGATGATCTCGCAAATCAAACCGGCCCGCTTGAGTTCAGACAGCTAGTAGTGGGTACCATCGCAACCGATGCGCTGATAGATTCAGGGAGCCCTCTGCAGCGCATATCAACAGTCGTTGCCAAGTCTCACGGCGCGTATGGAGTGCCGTATTTTTATCACATTGGCCGAATCGCGAAATAGGAATAACAAGAAAAACGCTCCCGCATCCCGCTTTTTTCGTCGAAGTACCCCTCCATTGTGAGCCGCACGATGACCAGACTTACCAATTCCTGCGGCATTCTACTGTTGCTTTTTTCAACGGGCACGACCATGGCACAAGCTCTTGGCGATCCGGATCGCAATTGGCCCGGAGACGCACAGATTCAACAATACCTGGCGACAAAGGCGGATGAACTGAACGCCCGGTTTCTTTCCGACGTCGACACTCGGCAGCCATCAGCGGACGAGCGTTTTATGGAGTTGCGTCGACGCTATCTCGACGAGTACCTGTACATGCTCGGACTCTCTCCGCTACCCGAGCGCACGCCTTTGCAAGCCACAGTCACCGGATCGCTCAAGCGAGACGGGTATCGCGTCGACATGCTCCATTTTCAGAGCCGGCTTGGTCTCTATGTGACCGGTAACTTGTATCGCCCTTCGGTGATCGACACGAGGCAGAGGCTGCCGGCGGTTCTCTACGTCTGCGGTCATTCGCCACGCGGTCGGAACGGCAACAAGACGGCATACCAATCGCATGGCATCTGGTTCGCTCGGCACGGCTACATTTGCCTGACAATTGACACGCTGCAGTTAGGTGAAATTCCGGGCACTCATCATGGGACGTATCGAGAAGGACGTTGGTGGTGGTGGTCACGAGGCTTCACTCCGGCGGGCGTGGAGTGTTGGAATGGCATGCGCGCTTTGGATTACCTGAGTGAACGGCGTGACGTCGATGCCGAACGAATGGCAGTCACCGGCATCAGCGGAGGCGGAGCGGCGACGTTCTGGATTACCGCCGCCGATCCGCGAGTCAAGCTGGCAGTCCCTGTCAGCGGGATGGCCGACCTACCGGCCTATGTTGGCAACCGCGTGATCAACGGCCATTGTGACTGCATGTTCCTGCACAACGCTTACCGTTGGCCCTGGACGCGGATCGCCGCGCTCATCACACCGCGTCCCCTCCTGTTCGTGAACAGCGATCAGGATGGAATCTTCCCAATGGATGCCAATCACCGAATCGCAAATCGACTGGAACAGGTCTACAGCCTGTTCGGAGCCGGGGATCAGGTCGATACTCTCGTCAGCATTGGAGGACACGCTTATCGAGAAGATATCCGGAGATCCGTTTATCGATTCATGAACCTGCATCTCAAGAACGACCCGAGTCCTGTGGACGATAGTGAAGTTGATCTGGTAACCGGCACGCGTAGCGATCAACATCCAATCCCACCGGAACAACTTCGAGTCTTTCCAACGGACGATGACTTGCCCGATGACGCCATAAACGGAGTGATTGATCAAACGTTCGTACCCGTGGCAAATGTCGTGACACCGGCTGCCGAATCGGTCGATGCCTGGAAAGAGCATCTGATCGAGCAGCTGCGTTCTTCGCCATTTCGGACGCTTCCGCGACACATCGCCGCGGCGCGCCTGGTGCGGAAGGAAGCGTCGATCGAGCATCTCGCCACGGAAGAGGGCATCGAGATCACATTGGAGGCAATCGGTCAGTTACCCGCCAGGCCCCAACGACTTGCCTTGTGGGTTGATGTCGGCGAGGACAACCGGCCGGCACCCGAGCTGACTCGCCATTGGGATCGGCACGGCGACGCCGTTTTCCGCTGCCGAGTACGAGGGAGTGGTTCGAGTCGGTGGACGCGGAACAACCCACCCAACTACGTGGAACGATCCCTCGTCCTGTTGGGTCAAACGGTCGAAACCGGGCAACTCCGGGATATCGCGGCTACCGCCGGATTGCTCAGAGAACGATACGGCCCGTCCGTTCCGATTCGCGTTGTCGGCCAGGCCGGCGCCGCGATACTGGGCGCATATGCCGCCGTCCTGGAACCGGCCATTGATGAAGTCGTCGCCATCGACCCTCCCTTGACTCATAATGACCCCACGGCGCCGGCCTTTTTGAATATACTCAGGGTCTGCGATGTGCCGCATGTATTGGCACTGCTGGCACCGCGTCCGCTGACGTTATCCGGAGTCTCGCGCGAAGCAACCGCGATCGTTCGGCATGTCTATCATGCCACCGGCGGCGACGAAAACCTGCTATTTGAAGAGCTGTTGCCGTAAACCATCCTGACGTCGTAACGTCTTAAGTCTATCAGCAAGGAACCATCATGGTTGAACGTACGGGTTACCAGCACGGACAATTCTCCTGGGTCGATCTGCTGGCTCGCAACCTGGATGAAGCCATCGACTTCTACACAAATTTCTTCGGCTGGCAATGTGTGAAACAAGACACCCATGGGGGCGGCCCCTATGCGCAGTTCGAGTTGGACGGTAAGTCGGTAGCAGGGATCGGTCAGATGAGCCAGGAAATGATCGACCAGGAAGTTCCCGCATGCTGGAACAGCTACATTAATGTCGACGACATTCGATCAGCGACCCGGCAAGCCGAAGAACTGGGCGCGACCGTCACTATCCCGGTAACGAAAGTGCTCGATGCGGGGTGGCTGTCATATGTTTCGGATCCAATCGGGGCACAAGTCGCGTTCTGGCAAAAGAACCAGCATATCGGAGCGCAGCGGACCCAAGATTACCACTGCCTCTGCTGGAACGAGCTCTGCACTCGAGACATCGATCGTGCCAAGGAATTCTATACGCAACTGCTCGGCTGGGAATTCTCCGATTATTCGCCTGCAAACTCCAGGTACCTGATCGTATCCAATCGGGGAGAAGAAAGTAGCGGCATGCTGGAGATGGACGAGCGATGGGGTGACATGCAGGCCCAATGGACGATCTATTTCGCCGTTGAGAATGTCGACCTGGCCACGGATCAGCTAAGGCAATTGGGCGGCAATGTGGTCACGCCGCCCCACGACATTTCCGAAGGCCGCCAGGCGATGGTAACCGACGACCAAGGCGCCCTGTTCAACCTCGTGGAATCGACCGAACAGCCCGAAGAATCGGCATGACCGAAAGCTGACTGCCAACCTGAAAATCAGCAGCTACACTGGTTTAGCGTTATTTGCTTGCGCGGACCAGGTGCACCCGATTAAGTTCTACCCGGTTGATCATGGACCACGACCACTGGCTCAACCCGGGGCTCGACTCGCGTCGGACAAGGCATTGGGAGGCCACTGCACCCGGCCACCAACTTGCATGCGATTCCATTGAACGTCAACCATCGCCGCCCAATTGCACGCGAATCGCGTCGCACCGATTACGACCGTCCTGCTCTCTGGAGATGAACCATGAATCGCGTTGTCAAGTTGCCATGTCCCAAACGCAGAACACTTCATCCCGAACGATCCGGCAACTCGGGCCGTGCCGTCCGAACGCGGTGTGCTCGTGTGCCACTTGCCGGGAAACTCTGGCTGATCGCGTGCCTGGCCTTGCTCACAACGGCCACAAGCAGCGTCGGCGGCGAACGCATCACGCCCGAACGACTCTGGCAACTCGGTCGCCTGGGCAGTGTATGCCTGTCGGATGACGGCCAAACCGTCGCCTACGCAGTCCGCAGGTTTGACCTCGCATCGAACTCCGGCAGGTCGCAAGTGTGGCTCTACGACGTCACTCGCAGGCAGTCACGGGAGCTACTCAAAGACTTGAAGAGCATCGATTGTCTACAGCTTGTCGGTACCGGGCCGGGTACCCGACTCTATTACATCGGCTCAGATGCCGCATCAAAAGCCAAGGACGTTAAGTCACAGGTCTGGTACACAACGCTCGACGGAAAAGCAACGGTGCAGGTAACCGACGTTCCTCGCGGCGTTTCATTAATGAAGATCTCGCCGGACGGTTCTCGGATCGCCTACATCTCGCGCGTGAAATTGGATCCGACCGTTCAGGACTTGTTCGCCGACCTTCCTCTTGCTGACGCCCGTTTGATCGACTCCCTTATGTACCGGCACTGGAATACGTGGAACGACTATTCCTACAGCCACCTGTTTGTGGCCGGCCTTCAACAAGACGGCCGCGCGGATAAAGGTCGTGATGTCATGCGGGGCTTGCGCGCTCATTGCCCGCTCCCACCGTTCGGCGGCGCCGAGGAATTCAATTGGTCGCCGGACGGCAAGGAACTGGCTTACACGGCCAAAGTCGTCAACAATCCCGCGGAATCAACGGACAGTGATATCTACCTGGTTCCCATCATGCAAGAAGGACCGACCCGATGCATCACCGCCGGGATGAACGGATTCGACAAAGCGCCAACCTATTCCCCCGACGGTCGGAGTATTGCCTTCCATTCCATGCGTCGGCCCGGCTTCGAAGCTGACAAGAACCGACTCATGCTGTTCGATCGATCCACGGGCACGATTCGCGAGTTGAGTGCCGACCTGGATCAGACGTTGCATCAGGCGACCTGGTTTCCCGATTCGCGCAGCCTGGTCTTCATGTCCGAATTCCGAGGCACGAACCGGTTATTCAGAATCTGGGTGAACGATGGCAAGACCGTTCCGATCAGCCGCGGCCCTTTCGATTGGTCGATCGTCAGGCCCTTTCCAGGAGGAGACCGTCTCTTGGTCTCGAGCCAGAGTATGCTGCGCCCACTGGAACTGTCGACACTGACCCTCGCGAGCGGCGAGGAGCAACGCGTAACGCACATCAACGACAAATTGCTGGCCAGTTTGGATACGCCCAAGGTCACGCAACGCTGGGTCCGCGCCAGTGACGGAAAACAGATTCACTGTTGGGTGATCTACCCGCCGGATTTCGACCCGAACAAGAAATGGCCCTTGCTGACATATTGCCAGGGCGGTCCTCAAGGCCAAATCAGCCAACGATTCTCGTATCGCTGGAATTTTCACTTAATGGCTGCCCATGGCTACGTCGTGGTCGCGCCGAATCGTCGAGGTCTGCCCGGGTTCGGCCGCGCCTGGAATGACCAGATCAGTGGTGATTGGGGTGGCCAGGCGATGCAGGACATACTTGCTGCCACAGACGCCATGCTCACCGAACCGTATGTCGATAACGGTCGGTTGGGAGCCATCGGCGCCAGCTTCGGCGGGTACACCGTCTATTGGCTGATGGGCCATCACCAGGATCGATTCCAATGCATGGTCGCCCACGCCGGGGTGTTCAACCTTGAATCGATGTACGGCTCGACCGAGGAAATCTGGTTTCCCGAGTGGGACCTTCAGGGACCTTATTGGCGCAATGACTCGGTGAAGGCCAAGTACGACCGGTTCTCGCCACACCGATTCGTAGGCAACTGGCGTACGCCCTTGCTGGTCGTACACGGTGAAAAGGACTTCCGAGTACCGATCACTCAGGGCATGGAAGCTTTTACCGCTGCCCAACTTAATGGCGTCCCCTCGCAATTTCTGTACTACCCGGGAGAAGGCCATTGGGTGATGAGTCCGCAAAACGGCGTGCTTTGGCACCGTGTCTTCTTTCAGTGGCTTGACCAGTTCTGCCACCCGGAACAGGCTGGCGGCAAGTGAGTTGGATCGAATTCCCCCGGACTCGCTGAACGAACCAATAATCGGGCGCAGCGAGCGAATATTTCCGCGGATGATTCCTGGCAGGCGTGACCAATCCGACGCACTGGGAGTGCGGGCTTGAATGGCCCGGTTGTGCTTCGGTCCGGGTGGACAAGGCGCGCGTCAAGTCCCCGAGTCCATTCAGCGATTAGCGCAGGCGCATCGACACCCACCAAAAGCATCGCGATTCTGATCGTCTCTAGGGCACCGCGTCGTCGTTCGTCCGTCACCATGGTGATCTGTTTATTGAGCATCGGTCCTTAACGCCGGCGCGCCGGCGAGTATAATCCCCGGTCGCGGGATCACCCTTTCTACCAATCCCAATTTGAGGAGCTCGAGATGTTCTCGCCGCGTATGTTGGTTCCATGCCTGCTCGGTTTGCTGTCGACTCTCGGATCGCTGGCGGCCGGGGAACCGGCCTTCTATTCCATCGAAATGAACGGCAACCCCATCGGCTATTCGAGA
>CAYNDU010000184.1:0-9712 GCA_964395615.1 uncultured Pirellulaceae bacterium
TCAAGATCGCGCTGAATAATACGTCCACCCAAAACGAGCCCGTTCCTGCACCCAACAGGACGGGGGTTGTCGAGCGCAACAGAAAGGCTGCCCGGGGGTTGGTGGCGGGCAGCCAAAGCGAAGTGGTCAGGGGCGGGTTCGAACCGCCGACACTCGGATTTTCAGTCCGATGCTCTACCAACTGAGCTACCTGACCTGACAACGGGACCGTCACCCTAAGTGACGCCTGTTGTGCCAAACGGGCAATCGTAGGCCGCGATCCGATTCTTGTCAATTCGGGGGGACAATGAGTTGTCGGCGCTCGACGATGACGGGCCGAGTCTCGGCCCACACAAGGGCCTCGAACCGTGTCCTGCGGCGCGTCGGCTCGAGTCGGCCGACCGCGGGCACGTGCCGCTCTCTTCACCACCCAGTCGGGTCGTCTCTTGCCCGTCGATATGGGGCGCTCGCCGGCCGTCCAAATCCCTCAGTGACAAGGACTTGAGCCATTTGCTGTTGCTTGACAAGGCCTGCCGACGGGGGTAGGATCGAACTCACTGAACGGGAACAGAAGAGCCCCTCCCTGGTAAATCGCACCGGTCGTCATTCAGCACAGGTCGCTATTCGGAACGTTGGCCGTTCTTGGCCGCGTAGCGCACCACGTTCGCTGACCGTGCGGTCAGGGCCGCTCAAAATGGGAGGACCTCGATGAAGGTTCGAGCAGAAGCTTGTCACGCGTGTTTGCTTTTCTGGGGTTTTCTCATTGTCGCGAGCGTTGTCACGTGGGGGCGAGCCGCGAGCGGATACACGCCGGAAAGCCCGGAGGTCCGAGCCATGTTGGGCCGGGCGATGGCCTATATGTCGAAGGCCTCACTCAACGACGAACACTCCGAACAAGTGGGCGGCCAGGCGCTGATGGGGCTGGCGGCCTACAAGTACCAGAAGCGATTTGGCGGTGGTAAGGGGCTTCCGCCGATGACCCAGACGGCATTGGGCCGGGTATTGGGTGCCGCCGGTGCAACCAACGATACGATCTACAGTCTCGGGATCGGATTGATCTTCCTGGCCGAGGTTCACCCGAACGACCACATGGACGCCATTGAAAGCTATTTGCGCGCGATTGAAAAACGACAGAAGAAGAACGGGGGATGGGGATACGAGCACGAGCAGCGGGGCGACACGTCACAAATGCAGTACGCCGTTCTGGGGTGTTGGGCTGCCAAGAACGCGGGGTTAGAACCAAGCAAGGGCGCGATGGAGGCGGTGACCAATTACCTGTTGAGAACGCAGGACCCGAGCGGAGCGTGGGGGTACCAGGGCAACGATCCGGGCACGTTCACACGGGTGCCGCAGAGTCAAATCCGATTATCGCTGGCGGCCGCCGGGCTGGGGAGTATTTACGTCGCGTCGGACTACTTCGGCATGAAGGTCAAGGGTAAACCGAAACAAACCAAATCCGGTGTCAAGCTGCCGCCGGCGTTGATGCCCGTCTTTGACGACAAGGACACCAAGTTGGGCCGGCTGGCCGGGACGACGGTCGATGCGGGGCGTCTCAAGCAGGCCATGAACGATGGAAACAACTGGTTCCGCAAGAACTTCAAGGCCGAGTGCTCGCCGTGGCCTTTTTATTACCTATACGCGCTGGAGCGATGCGAGAGTTTTCGCGAGAAGGTCGAGGGGACGTACGAGGAAGAGCCCCGTTGGTACAACGAGGGTGTCAAGAGGCTGCTGAAGATTCAGACGAAGTCGGGAGCCTTTGATTCGGGCGGAAGTCCGGCAGGAGCGGACAAGCCGGTCGGCACGGCTTTTGCCATGTTGTTCCTTCTGCGCAGCACGCGATTGACGATCGAGGAAGTTCTGGAGCGAGACGGCATCCTGCACGGTGCTCGAGGGCTGCCATCTGACCTGACGGATTTGCGCATTCGCGGCGACAAACTGGTCGCGCCCAAAATCACTGGCGACGTCGAAGACCTGATCAGCATGTTGGAGGATGAGGAAGGCGACAAGATCGAGAATATGCTCGAAAATCCCGATGCGCTGTCGTTGAGTGGACTTTCTGGAGCCGGTCGTCAGTTCACGGCCCGATTGATTCGGATTCTGAGGAGTGGTTCGTACAAGGCAAGAATCGTCGCCGCTCGCACGCTGGGCGCACAAGGTAACCTGGACAACGTCCCGATTCTCATCTACGCGTTGACCGACGGCGACCCGCGAGTTGTGATGGAAGCGCGTGACGGTTTGCGGCTTATCGGTCGCAAGTTCGACGGGATGGGGTTGGCGGACAAGCCGAGTGAAGGGGAGAAAACGGGCGCTGCGAAGCGGTGGAAGGAATGGTACCTGACGGTCCGCCCGGATGCGGTCTTTCTGGACTAGCGTTTTACGATTCCCGCATGCGAAGACGATTCTGGCGTGCCGATTTCAAGGAATTGTCATCGATATCTGCGACGGGTCCCTGTAATCAGCCGGCTGGATCGAGTCGGTCAGAGCAAGGAGAGAGAATGAAATGAGTGAGACACTCAAGAAGATCGACCTGTCCGTATCCCGGTACGATCGCGTGGCGGGCATGGTGGTGACGCTCGATATCCTGGTCGGTTCTGCCGTGATGCTCGCCTTTCTGATCTGGCTGAGCCAGGTCCTGGTTTTTTCCAAGGACCAGGGAACGGTCGTTCTGGTGGAGAATATTGCGGGGCGCGGCGACCATGCGGCCGGCTTTGAGCGGGATGTCGAGGCGCCGGGCGTCGAGGAACTCGAGGAGGAAACGGAGCCGAAGGTTGAGCAGTTGCTCGAGGCAGTCACCGACGTCGTATCGACTCAGGCTGCGTCGCTTGACGCAATGCAGACAAATATGTTCAGCAGCAACACGGGAAACGGCGTCGGCGACAGTCGCCCGCCCGGACCGCTCGGCGAAGGTGACGATATCATTCCTCGTGGCGAGCGTTGGGAGATTCGATACGCGTCGAACAGCCTGGAAGCCTACGCACAACAACTGGATTTTTTCAATATCGAGCTGGCGGTTGTTGGTGGCGGCCAGAAACTGGTCGACTACGCGCGTAATCTGCGAAAGGGCCGGCCCGACACTCGGCGTGGTGTGGGAGACAAAGAGCAGCGCCTTTACATGCTGTGGACCGGTGGCGCATTGAAACGATTTGACCAGCAGATACTGCAGCGAGCCGGCCTGGGGACGAAGGGGCGAATTGCCGTGCAGTTCTATCCTAAAGTCGTGGAGGACCGGATCGCGGTCATTGAAATGGCCTATGCACGGTCCAAGGGCAAGAAGAGCGTCAAGCAAATCAAGAGAACTGTTTTTGGCGTGCGCAGAAAAGGGTCACAGTTCGAGTATTATGTAATTAGTCAACGCTATCGGGCCGTTGCGGTCTGAGCCGAATGAAATAGAAGAAGAAAACGTACCAAGAACACCGGGTCCAAATTCCTAACTGAAGAAGCGGAAGAGCATAATGTCTGCCGAACTGTCATTGTTTGCTGAAGTGAATGTATTCGCCATCCTGGGAAATGTCATGTATTTGGCACTCGGCCTGGTTGCGTTGTGGGGAGCGTTTTGCCTGGTTGTGGTTTGGACACGGGTGCGAGAGAAGCGGTTTCGCAACGAGGACGCTCAGACGGAGTTTCTGGACACGGTGGACGAGAAGATGGTCGCCGGTGATTACGAGTCGGTTGAAGAGTTGCTTGACGGCGATAAGCGGGCCATGTCCCAGCTGGCTCTGTTGGCGGTAACCAATCGCGATATTGGTTATGGAAAGGTACGACAACTGCTGGTCGACAGGTTCCAACGTGACGTCCTGGCCGATTTAGAGCATCGACTCAGCTGGGTCAATACGGTCATCAAGAGCGCTCCGATGCTCGGCCTGCTCGGCACGGTGATGGGCATGATGGGCGCGTTTGACAAATTGGCCGCTCAGGAGTCGGTCAAGCCCAGCGTATTGGCGACAGATATTAGTTTCGCATTGACCACCACGGCTTGCGGGTTGGCGATCGCCATTCCTCTGCTGCTGGCCGTTGCCAGCGTCAACGTCAGGATCCGCAAAATGGAAGACCTGGTGGCGGCCGGATTGACCCGCTTCCTCGACTCTTTTCGCATGGGCCTGGAAACGGACGAATCGAGGCGAGGTGAATAGCAGATGGTCGATCGTAACGAAGCGAATGCTGCCAGGCCCGTTGCCGACGACGGGCCCTTGCAGCTAACCGAGCGACGTCCGTTGGCTGATGCCGAAATGGACATCACGCCGATGATTGACATCGTCTTTTTGCTACTGATCTTTTTTCTTGTGTCCTCGAAAATGGACGAAGCGGTAACCGTCAAGTTGCCGCCCGCCCGGCACGGTATCGACGTGGCGCAAGAGAACTCGATCATTATCATTATCAAGAAGGTGGGGGCCGATCAGGTCACCGTGGCGCGCCGCGACGGTTCGTCGTTTTCGAACGACCTGGCGTTGCAGGAGGAAGAGATCGGCCTCTACATCGACGCGGGACTTACCGGTTCGCCGCCATTCGAGGCGCCGATGGAGTCGATCATTCTCAAAGCACAAGGTGACGTCCGCGAGGGAGATGTGTCACGTGTGGCCAAATCGATCGGCAAGGCGACCGAAACACCCATATTGAATTACGCCGTACTGGAAAATCAGTAGGCCCTTCGGGGTGCAACTGATCGGTACGCGAGCAGCACTGATTCCGGAAGCAGATAGCACGATGAGCGATTTTTCCGACCAACCGCCCGGCGAACGAAGGCCGGACGAAGACCGGGCGAAGGGCGCCCACCGGGCGAAGGGCGCCCGAAAGGCTCGCCGCTCGCGATTTCGCGAGTCTGAGGACGATTTCGCCGACGAACAGGAGATGTTTGTCGAGGCGTCTGAGCTCGATACGGCCTTCCACCACGTCGAGGAACTCGGCGATTCAGAGTCGGATAAGGTGACTTTTTCCCGATCGAGCAGTCTCGATACGGAGATGGACATGACGCCGATGGTGGACGTCACGTTTCTCCTGCTGATCTTTTTCATGGTGACCGCAGCCTTCAGCTTGCAGAAATCGCTGCAGGTTCCGACGCCGCGGCCCGACGAGGCAAGTACGAACGTACAACAACGAGACCCGCAGGACGATCCCGACCTGGTTACGGTACACGTCGATCAGTACAGCTCGTTCCGCGTGGTGACCACCGAATGGGACGTCGAGGCGCCGAGCGACCAGGAGCTGCTTATCAAACTACGCGAGGCACGGCAGGGGAACAGTCTGGGGCGAAAACCGTCGAAGCTGTTGGTGATGGCCAACATCGAAGCACTGCACAAGAAAGTTGTGACGGCCATGGATGCCGGAAGTGACGTCGGTATGGAAGAAATCCAATTGATGATGGTAGAAGAAGACGAGTGACGCCGGCGAATCGTACGGCGAATGTGACGTCGAGTCCTTCGTCGGCCGGGATTCGAAGAGGCGGGTCGAGTCCAGTGGCGAACGCGGCACGGGGCACGACTGTGACATCGTGAAATCCGAGGAATCATGGCATGATGGCCGAACAGTTTATCGATCGTTTGCAACAGCAGGGCCTGCTCGATGAGCGCGTTGTCAACGAGCTGAGACGGCGGTTGGCAAAGATCGAGGGCAAAACGATCACGCCCGAGGCGGTCGCGAAGTTCCTCGTTGATAAGGGACATTTGACTCGCTTCCAGGCAACGAAACTGGTCAGCGAAATCACGTCGGTTAACGAGCAAGCTGCGGCGCTCGATGCCGAGGCACCGGACGACAAAGCGGGCGACCCATCGGGCGGTCGACCGGCGACCGGTGACCGGGAGCTCGACGACTTGCTCGACATCGGTGATCCGACCGAATCGGTCGAGCCGGCGAAGCGCCCGAAGCGGACCGATCCGACCGAAGCAAAACCTAAAGAGCCTCGACAAAAACGCCCCTCCGATGCGACGGTCGCTCCGAAAAGAAAGAAGAAGCGGTCCAGGCGTCATCGCGAGACGGAGAAGCCCGCTGCGCCGTCTCCGCCCCCGCCCACCGCCTCGCTTCTGGAGGAAGAGGATCTGGGCGCGGAGTTGGAATCGAGCGGCCGGACGTTGACGCCGCCCCCCAAACGCTCGGCGCTCGGTGGCCTTACCGACTTGTTCTCTGCTTCCGATGCGGGTCGACCGACACCTACTCAACGGAAGCTGCAGCCTTCGAGTCAATGGGACTCGATGGTGCTGCTCGGCGGCGGGGCCCTGCTCGGGATCCTGATCGTGGTCGGTGGGTTTCTGGTCATGTCGCTTACACGTGGAGCCGCCGAAGACCTCTACGCGGCCGCCGATCAGGCTTATAAGGACGCCGGTTACACGCTGGCAGTCAAGTTGTTTAACAAGTACCTGGATGCGTACCCGAACCACGAAAAGGCCAGCCTGGCTCGCGTGCGAAAAGAGACGGCCCGATTGCGACAGGTCTACCAGAACCCCGAACAAGGTTTGAAGGTTGCCAAGGAGATTCTTCCCAAGATCGAGAAAGAGGAAGATTTTGCCAACGCAAGAGAAGAACTTGCAAGCATGCTGCCCCAAATCGCCAAGGGATTTATCGAACAGGCAAAACTCAGCAACAACGCCGATAAGCAGCAGGAGTTGGTCGAGTTGACCAAGGATGCCATGCGCCTGGTCAATAACCCGATTTATATTCCTCCAACAGCGATGAAACCCCAGCAGTCGACGATCGATTCGATCAACGCCGATATTGTGCGCGTGCAACGGGAAATCGATGAAGAGGAGAACCTGCTGCAAACGATTGCGGACATCGAAACGGCCGTCAGCTCCGGCGCGACACTCGCCGCCTACGACGCGCGCCGTGAATTGCTGGCTACTTACCCCGGCCTGGTCACGAACGAGCAGTTGCTGGAGGCGGTCCTCAAAATCTCCGAAAAGGAACGTGAGAAGGTCGAGGTTGGCAAGGAGTCCGTGAAGAGCGTCACTGAAGAGCTGCCGCCGGCCGGTGAGTTACGTGTGGTTCTGGCACATCGCATGGGGCAACCGATTGCCACCGTTCAGGGATATGTGGCGTACGTCCTGGCTGGAGGCTCGGTCTGCGCCATGGATGTGGCTACCGGTGAGATGTTGTGGCGACGGTTCATCGGTTTCGAGAGTGTCACGCAGCCGCAACCACTCTCCAACCGAACCGCCGGGGCCGATGCAATCGTGGTTGACCGAAGAACGCAGGAAGTCCTCAGGCTGGACGCCAAGAATGGGGCCGTGGTCTGGCGGTTGGCTCTTGGGGAACCGTTTGCCGATCCTGTCGTCTCGGACCAGGCCATCTACATCGCCATGCAATCGGGAAAACTGCGATTGATCGATCCGGAGACCGGTAACGCGGAGCGGTTCGTCCAGCTGCCCCAGGAACTTGCGGTTGGCCCCGGTGTCTTTGAGAAGCGAGACTACATTTACCAGTTGGGCGAGCACGACAATCTTTACGTATTGCATCGCGATACGCTTGAATGCGAGGAAGTCTACTACGTGGGGCACAAGAAGGGGACCGTTGGTGTGCCGCCCGTCATGGCGCTCGGTTTCCTGTTTATCGCCGTCAATTCAGCTCCCGAGTTCTCAGACGTCCATGTTATCGGTACGGGTCAACAGGGTGCCGGACTGAAAATGGCTCAGCGCTCTCTGCGACTGGACGGCCAGATTCTGGCTCCGCCAGTCGTCGGCAGGCGAAGGATTCTATTCGTAACCGATCGGCGTGCCATTGAACTGTACGACGTTGACGCGACCGGTGAAACGGCGACGCCGGTGACCTCCGTTCTACGGCGAAACGCCACGGCCGAGCAGCCGATGATCAGTCACGCCTTGATGGGGACTGGATACGTCTGGATCGCCAACACGCAATTCGCCAAGTACCAGGTTCAAGCCGCGACCGGCAAGATGCCCAGCGAGTGGGTGAAGGACGAGCAGGATGTTTACGTGGCGCCGCTGCAACTCGTGCGGGATGTGATCATTTCTGTTCGCCGGCGGCAGGGTGCGCCGGGTGTCACGGTCGCGTCGATCCGTCAAGGCGAAAAGGAACCGACCTGGCAGACCGAACTGGCCGTGCCGGTACGGAAGATCCTGGTGAAGGACCAGCAGGTGAACATCGTGTCGGGCCGGGGCCGGTTGTTCGAATTGAATGACTCGGATTGGAAAAAGGGCTCGGTCAACCGTGCGAAGACTTCGGCCCTTCGCAACGAGCGGCTAATCATGAACCTGTCCGAGGCGATTGAACTTGACGCCAATCGCTGGGCCTTCTCGGCGCGGTCCGGATACAACCAGGTGGTTCTGTTGGAGCCCGGTGGAAAGAACGGTGATTTGCGTGTCTTGACGTTGACCGTTCCACTCGGAGATGCCACCGTCGAGCCGACTCCGATGGGGCAAGGGATGCTGATCCCGCTGCAGTCGAACGAGGTGACGCTGGTTGATATGATCAGCGGCGCCCAACGCGCGAGGCCTTTTCAGCCAACCACCGAGGGAGGGACACGAACGGTCTGGCAACCGCCGGCGTTGGTCGGTGGCGGTCAGGAGTTTGTCATCGCCGATAATCATCGCAGGTTGTTCCGGGTCGGTCTGAAGGAAAAACCTGCGCGGCACCTGGCCGAACTCAGCCGTTTCGATCTGCCCGACGATATTGCGGGACCGCTCGCCAGCACGGGCAACGTCGTTTATGGAGTGACCCGATCGGGTGCCGACGACACGCTGCACTCGTTCCTTTTGCCGAATCTGGATGCGGGTGAACAATGGCCGCTGACGGGCCGCGTCTCTTGGGGTCCGCGGCGAGTACAGGGAGCGGTGTTGGTGGCAACCGGGGAACAACTGATCGCGATGGATGGCCAACAGAAACAGAAATGGGCGGTCGAATTGCCCCACGGTCCCATTATCGGAACACCGGCTGTCGACGGCGCGACCGGGCTGTTCTCGACGGAATCGGGAAGTGTGTGGCGCGTTGATCTGGCGACAGGAGAGACGAAGGGTGCCACGGAGGTTGGCGAGCCGCTTCAGACCGGCCCGGTGACTTACGGAGACAAGCTATTGGTTGCCGGCAAGAGCGGCGCCTTGTTCGTTATTTCGGCGCCGGGCCAGTAAGGGAACCTTGATGAAGAACGAGTATTTTCAGCCGCGAATACCATCGAACAGGGTCGGTGTGCGCGTCGGCTTGGGCGCCGTGTTCCTGCTGCTCGCCGCCCTGCCCTGCCAGCTTCTGGTGGCACAGAAGGCCGATGAGGAGACCGACGAATCGACTCCCGAAAAGATCGTCGTTCCGTTGCTCGAGCGCGAACCGTTTTATCAGATGATTCTTGATGAACAAAACAAGAACGCCGTGCTCGATATTCTGCCGGTTCCCGATCTGCCGTCCAATCCGAAGAAGACCGACCGATTGCGTATCCGCCTGGTTAGCGATCCGGAGCAACTCTACGAAGTGTTCTGGGAGCACATTGTCAAAGTCCGCACGTACGAAGAAATCATCTTTGACGAAGCGCAGAAGTTGACCCGTCAGAAGAAGTACAACGAGGCATTTCCGTTTTGGAACTATTTGCTCAAGAACACTCGGCCCGCGATGGCCTTGCGACGGTCCGTTCTTGAATACATGTTGACAAACTCCGCCGACCTGGTCGTGCAGGGGAACTACGAGCACGCGTTGGCAATCCTCGAAGAAATCACGCATCGCGACAAGGGATATCGGCAGGGGCTGGCGGGGTTGGGATACCGCCTGACGGTGCACGCGAGGCGTAGACACTCTTCGTTCT
>CAYNDU010000185.1:0-9705 GCA_964395615.1 uncultured Pirellulaceae bacterium
GCAAATCGGATGCAGATCGTGCCGCGTGAATGAGTCGGGCCGGATGAACGGGGGCCGGGCTGTCCGGCAGGGTCGTCATCGAGGGTCGTGTTTCGAACGGCTCGGTTCCGAGGGCGATTTGTGTCGAGTGCCGGGAATAACGACTTGAGGCGGGTATGAGCGGGACGGGTTGGATCCATGTTGCGACCCTTGACCAGTGCCCGCAGGGTGCGTCGCTCGAGACCCTGGCGAAAGACGACATCGTTGCCTTGTTCAACGTTGACGGCCAGGTCTTTGCGCTCGATGGAATCTGCCCGCATCAAGGCGGTCCCCTTGGGAAGGGAAATCTGGAGGGTTCGGTGGTCACTTGCCCCTGGCACGGCTGGCAATTCGACGTGCGCACCGGACAGCACCAGGCATCCGCCCGCTTGTGCCACGGGCGTTGGGACGTAAGAGTTGATGATCGGCAGATCTTCGTTCGGCGGAACAAGGCGTCCGAGTAACGCGAATCGAGAGCTGATCCCCCAACGGCATTGAAGTTGTGCAGCAATGATCGAATACCGTCCGTTCCTGAATACCGACCCGCCTGGACTGTCTCGATTCTGGAACGAACAACCGGCATCCCCGCAACGAGTGGATCGGATGTCGCCGGCACTTTGGGAAGCCACCGCTTTGGCCCGGCCGTACTTTGATCCGGAAGGCCTGATTGTGGCCATGGAATACGACCGGCCGATCGGTTTCGTTCACGCCGGCTTCGCTGGGGATGCTGAAGGTTCGGCACTGGACAAGGGGTCGGGCCTTGTCTGTACGTTGCAGATCGCTCGGCGCGCCGACGAGTCGGCGATTGCCGCCCAGTTGCTGCAACGTGCCGAGCGGTACTTGAAGGGGCACGGTGCCGCGACGTTATCGTTTGGCAACCGCCGCGGCGCGTGTCCGTTCTACATGGGACTTCTCGGGGGAGCCACGTGTCCCGGCATTTTTGACGGGGACGAGCGCACGGCTGGATGGGTCCGAACGGCCGGTTTCGAGCCGATTTGCGAAACGATCGTCTATCATTGTCGCCTGGCGGGATTTCGGCCGACGGTCGATCGAACGCAAATGCAATTGCGCCGCAGCTACTCCGTTCAATCGGTTGTCGACGGGTATCCGAAACATTGGTGGAACGCCTGCACGTTCGGCTGGGGTGACTGCTTTCGCTTTCAGGTTTCCCGTTGTGACCGCGGCCCCGCGTTGGGCGATCTGTGGTTTTGGGATATGGAGCCGTTGGCCAGCGCCCTGTCGGTCCACGCCCGAGGCATGATTCGCCTCGAGCTTCCCGACGACCTTCGGACGCCCGAAATGACCACTTTCTTCCTGGGGCAGTCGTTGAAGCAGTTTGCCGATGATGGCGTGACATTGGCTGAAGTGCAGGCAGAGGTCGGCTGCCAGCCCCTTATCGCCGTGCTCGGTCGACTTGGTTTCGTGCAATCGGACCAAGCCGTCATCTGGTCCAAGTCGCTTGACTCGCCCGGACAGCAACTTTGAGACTCTGCGTCCGCGCCGCAGCGTGCCGGTGCCTGTTCACTCGCCGGCCCGTTCGTCAGACACACTCCATCGTCGCGAAGGATCACGCTGGATGCGGGTCGCGAGTCACTCTCGCGCGTTCGATTCGATGAGCGCGTTCAATTCGAGCACGAGGCGGTCGAGGATTTCGTCGTAGGGCCAGGCGCCGATGGTCTGGCCACCTCGTTTCAAGTTAACCTTTGATGGTCCGCACCAGAGGCCCAAGTCGGCATCGTCTGTCTCACCCGGCCCATTCACTCGGCACCCCATCACGGCGATGGTGATCGCATGTTTCTGGGCGAAGGCGGTCACGGCCTTGACCTTTTCGGCCAGTTCGATGAATGCCTCATTCTCTACTCGCGAACAGCTTGGACACGAGATGATATTCAAACCCTCGTCCAGGCCCGCGTCAACAACGTTCAGCAAGCGCCCCTGCCGAATATCCTCGAGGATCCGGCGACCCGCGTGGATTTCTTCCGGTTTTCGCGGATTGGAAACGGTGAGCGACACGCGAATCGTATCTCCAATTCCACGGCCGACGAGCTGTTCGAAGGCGAGGCGCGTCTTGCGAATTCCCTCGGGCGGCAACCCGGCTTCGGTCACTCCAAGATGCAGCGGAACGTCCGGCCTTCGTTCGGCGAATCGGCGATTGACCTCGACGACTTTCCGTGGATCCGAGTCCTTAAGCGATACGCAGTACCGTTCGAATCCGAGCGAATCGAGCAGTTCGCAGTGTTCCCAGGCGCTCTCGAGCATAGGTAAGATCGAGTCGGGATCGTCGTATTTCTTCATCTTGTCCGGATCGACACTGCCGCAATTGACACCTACACGGATCGCACATTCGTGCCGGACGGCGATCCCGGCCAGGTATTCAACTTTGGCCTGCCACGGCTTTTCCCGCTCGTGATGATACAGGTGCCCCGGGTTGTAACGGATCTTATCGACAAATGGAGCAACTCGTTCGGCCAGGCGATAGTTTTCCTGCAGATCGACGGACAGATTCGCCTCGGTGCCCGCCCGTATGCGTTCGACTGCCGACGCGTCACTGTCACTGTCGACCGCGATGCGCACGACGCCGGCGCCGGCTTCCGCCAGAGCATTGACCTGATCGATCGTCGCTTTTACATCCTGGGTGTGCGTCGCCGTCATACTCTGCACGACAATCGGTTGACCGGCGCCGATCGTAATCGACCCGATGGCAACGGGTCGAGTTGGATTGCGAGCGATCGTCATTTTCGATATTCCTCGGTCCATGTTGTTTCGATGAGTCGGCTTGGCGACGGACGCGGTTACCGTCAGCGGTTGCCCTTCAGGCGTTTGCGCCGAGCCGAACGGCTTTGCCGAGTGCTTCGACGAAGAAGAACTCGCCCCACATGACGGATTCGTTGACGCCCAGGTTCTTGCCGGTATGGTAGACACCTTTTTTTAGAATCCCTTCCCAATCCGCCGTCTCGGTGGCCAGATACTCGGGCTCGACCAGCGCGTCCAACATGGCGAATGCCGTGTTGCGATAGGCAATTTGGCGAGCCTGCGATTGAGTTTGGTCGGCCAGGTCGAGCAGTCCACTGGCCGCAATGGCTCCGGCTGAGCTATCCTTCTGCCGACCGACCGGCGGAGGCAACTTCAGGTCGGCGTCAAAATCCCACCAAGGCACCTTGTCCTCCGCCAAATGCTCGACCCAATAATCCGCATTACGCTCAGCGACCGCAAGAAACTCACCGGCGCGGGTCAGGCCGAAGACCTTGCTGTACCCGTAAAGTGACCAGGCCAGTCCGCGTGCCCAGCAACTGTCGGCCGACAGACCCTGGTGCGTCGACTGATTTTGGAACCGGCCTGTCTCGACATCAAATATTCCCTCGTGAGCCGTCGATCCGTCCTCGCGCACCAGGCGGTCCCGAGTCGTACGGCAGTGTGCGGTGGCGACGCGTGCCAGATCCTGATCGAGTGTCTCGTTGGCAGCGTAGAAGATGACCGGTACGTTCATCATGATGTCGATGAAGAGCGACTGCGGACCGACGAAACTGCACAGGTACCGCCCTTGATGCTGGAATCGTCCGGCCAACGTGCGCCCCGCCTGAACGACGACCTGCTGAAGGGCCGGATCGCCGGTCAGCTCGTACCAGGGAAGATAGGCGTTCAAGAAGATGAAACCCAGGTCGTGCACCTGCCGATCGTTCTTGCGGGGTTCCAGGAGCTCGGCGTAGTGTTCGGCCCTCGCACGCCACACATCCGCCCCGGCGCGCTGGTGGAACTGCCACATCATGCCGACCAGAAAACCGCCGGTCCAGTCCGTCCAAAGCTCCCCGCCGTGCCTCCATCGACCTTGATCGGTATAGATCGGAAAGTAGTCCGGGTGACGTTCAGCCAGGTGATTCACTTGTTGTTCGGCGAAATCGAGCGCACGTTGATATCGATCGATTCGCTCGGCGTCCAACTTCATCCGCGACCATTCCTTTCCCCAGCGGGCCCAGAAAATCCAAGGCATTTTGGTGCAACGCCGCCATCGACCCAATAGCATGCCCTGAGGGCAACGCGGTTTTGGAAGAGCCTTGCCCATTGCTTGCCATTTCCCGCCCCATAGTACACGATCGGGTCGACATTGCGTATCGTGGGGCACATCAGACGCCGACACGACGACGACGGATCGGGCATCCGTCGATACGCGGACGTTCAACAGAGTGCGTGCGGGAGCGTCCCGCGTGGAAAGAATCGAGATGACCGCGAACCTGCATATTGTTCTGCACGAACCCGAGATCCCTCAAAACACGGGTAATATCGGCCGCACGTGCGTGGCCCTGAAGGCGCACCTCTGGCTGATCCGCCCGCTCGGATTTGAGATCGATCAGAAGCAGGTGCGACGGGCCGGCTTGGACTATTGGAAAGACCTCCATCTCACCGTCGTCGACGACTGGGATGAGTTGGTCGAGCGGTTGCCGTCCAACCGTTGCTGGTACTTCACGAAACGGGCGCCGCGCATCTACACGGACGCCGATTTTCAATCGGCCGATGTGCTGGTCTTTGGCGGCGAGCGATTTGGGCTGCCCGATACGTTGCTATCCACGGCTGCGGACCGGTGTCTCCGCATTCCGATCAGTGACGAGGTCCGTAGCTTGAACCTCTCGAATGCGGTTGCCGTGGCAGCCTATGAACTGGCACGTCAATGCGAGCTCAGGCTGTAGATCGTTCACAGCGACATTCGGCAACGAGCGGCCGCAGGATTTCCGTCGAGACGCCGGCCAATCGATCTCACTTCAATCGGTATGAATAGATGGGGAGGTGTCGGTAATAGACTTCCAGCATGTAGACGGAAAGACAGGTGGTGTAGAGCCTTCCGCCGTGAGTTCCCCACCTGTCGCCGTCCGCGTCCCAACTTCCCGACTCCGGGCCGGCGATCGTCTGATGTTCCGGAATCGCTTGACGCATCACGCGGTTCCACCGCTCCCAGCTCTCGTTTTCCATATGGTGCAGGACCTGCGTGGCGTAGTACCAGTAATAGACATCCCGGTCGTCCCAGGTGATCGGGTTGTCCATCAGCAATTCAATTCCCTCGGCCAGACGTTTGTCACTCCGATTCCAGCCCAGGTATTGGCGGCAGAGCAGGCCTTCGGCGGTCATCGAGGGCGAGGCGCTGCGTCGGGTGGGATGGTATTTGTAATAGGCTCCGCCGAATTCGGAGACCGAGTCAAGGTACTCGCCGATCTTCCGAAGGGTCGGGCTCGGGACCTGAAGGCCTGCCATCAACGCGCTTTGAAGTCCCATGACGTACCAGCCTGTGACCGACGTATCGGTGTCGACTCCGGGTCGGTAACGCCAGCCTCCTTCCGGAGCCTGAACGTGGACGGCGTAATCGACCGACTTCTGAGCGGCTGATCTGAATCGTGAGTCCTTGGTCATTCCGTAGATTTCACAGACCGCGATCATGGCCTGGGCCTGACAGTAAAGCTGTTGTTCCGCGATGCCCGCCTTGAAGAAACTCCCGTCACTGCTCTGCATTTTCAATAAGGCGCGCCACCCTTTTTCGATCTGTTCGCGATAGACGCCCGTCTGGTGCGTTTGCCCGGCCCCCTGAAACGCTAACAGAGCCATGGCCGTTGCCGCGGTTTTGTTTTCGTCGAAGGCTCCGCCTGAGTAGGGGCCTTTCAAGCTCCAGAGTCCGTCACGTCGCTGGTTGCGTTTCAACCATGCCAGGGCACGCTGTACCGCAGCTTCGGTCGTGGCCGTGCCCCCGTACTTGAGCAACAGTGCTCGCTTCATGCCCGCTTTGCGACCGGTCAGGGCGACGCCCACCGTGAGCGACTTCAGTGCGTCGCTCGGCGAGGTGCCTTCCAGATGCGGGGCCAGGTCGGGCGGGGTGGCGAACGGTTCGTCGACCGGGTTGTCGGCGAGCGCAAGAGCGGGATCCTCAATGTTCATTGGGTCGGGGTTCGCCGCCTGCAGTATGGGGTCGTCGAGCTGCTTCCCAAGCGTTTCGGCGTACGTGGCGTCGAGCGTCAACACGTCGGGCAGGTCGCGACTGACGTAGATCAGGCCGAGTATGATCAGGAGAACGGTATGGGTGACCAGGCTGACGAGCCATGCCGGGGCCGAGCGGACGGCCGATTCTGCAAGATCCTCGTGTAACGGATCAGGTGATTCCCCCGCAACCGCGAGGGAAGGGCTCGTTTTCCGAGCGGTCTTGGTGACCGTTTTTTTGGACCGAGTCTTAGCGGCTTTTGCCGCGGTCTTGCGGGCCGTTTTGCGCCGAGCGTTCTTCTCGTTGCTTTGTTTGGTGCTTGAGCGCTGACGTGCCGGTGCCGGCACCGGAGGGATGGGAGGGGGTGAGGGCGAGCGACGTTGCGGATCATCGGCGTCATCGTTCGGGCCGCCCGGTTTCCCAGTGGGTGATGACGGTGGCCCGCTGCGGTTGGCCATACTTGGCTCTCCTCGGTCAAACGATGATCCCACGCCCGAACGGTCGGAGCGCGGCGAGCCGACTCGGCGAGCCCGGCGCAGGAACCATAAGTTGAGTCTACCGTTAGGCTTGGAAAGCGCCAAGCAACGAACGGCCGGAGCGCCCCTTGTTGACGCGTGGCGGCCCGCGCGAGCGGTCCCAGTCCCTACAACCGGCCCGTCATCGCGGTGGCCCGGTGGGTGGCGAGTCGGGGCGGAGGAGCCGGTCGACTTCTGGGGATCTTCGGACCCAATGGACTTCGTTCACCCCCCCTCGACGACCCGAGGGTGATCGCTAGAATAGACCGATACCAATTTGACGCGGGGTGGAGCAGTCCGGTAGCTCGCGAGGCTCATAACCTCGAGGTCGCAGGTTCGAATCCTGTCCCCGCAACTTGACATCAGGCTCGCGAACCAGACGCGACCCAAGGGTCAACCCAAGAAGCCGTGGCCATCAGCCGCGGCTTCATTTATTTTAAGCCCAGTTATCGCAAGGATTTGCGTCTGGTGGGGATTCCTGCACGGTGTCTCTCCTTCCCCTCCAGAGACACGCGACCGACTCGCTCCTCTTCCAGAATCCGCCCCCAGATCGCCAAACTCTCGGTTGTCTCTCCCGACCGCCCCATTCCGGGTGAAGGGGTCCATCGACTCTCGGCGTGAAAACTTGTACATGAGTGGACAAGGTTGGCCAGCGCGCCAGATACGCGGCGACGGCCGCGAAGGGCAGTCTGATCTTTGACAATCTGGTAGAGATAGACATCGAAACACTACGTTGCGCGCAACCGTGGCGCAGAAGGTCCGCCTGCTGCAACGCTCAGGCAGCGGGGCGGACTCGTATGATCGGAAGGTGGCGACGCCCCTCGAAGCAGTCGATTTCGAAGATGACGGGATCGCCAGGTTCACCGTTGATGCCAACCTGGGGCTTAGAACACGGGGATCCGCGTGGCCAGTTACGGCGAGGCTCGATACGAGGTTGTTCGTTCGCCGGTAGACGCGAGAAATAAACCTCATTCGGCGTCCTGCCGTCGAGAGCTTCGTGTGGTCGATGCTCGTTGAACCATTCGATGATGCATTTCATCTCGCGCTCGAATTGCGACTGGGCCTCCGGCACTGTGATCAGGCGCAAGATTTCCTTGACCGAACGATGGAAGCGTTCCACGACCGCAATGCCCCCGTGCCGGTTCACGGCGCCGAACCGAGGCAAGATGCCCATGGCTTTGCACCAGACGTCTTCGAAGTGTGCGCACTTGAACTCGCGACCTTTGTCGACAATCAGGCACTTGGGCCGTACGTGCTCAGCGGACATGATGCGATCCAAGGCCACCGTCACTTCTTCCGACGTGGGACGGCACTTGAACACGGCGAATCCCACGGACCGCCTAGAAAAGTAATCGACTACGTTCAACGCCCACCAGCAGACAGGCCAACGCTGCCAGATCGCATTGGGAATCCAATTGGCCCAGAATCCGCCGGAAATCGGCACTGCCGTCAGATCTGCGTTCCACGTGTGTCCGGGGTACTTCGAGACGATCCGGCGCTGCTTGTGCGTATCATCGGTCATCGGATCAGGCACAGGCGGATTCTCCTTGAGAATCCGCCCGACAGTCGTTTTGCCGATGTGGATTCCTGCCCTGGCCAACGTGTCGGCGATCTTCGCTTTGCCGAGCGTCGGGCAGAATAGCCTGATCCGTTGGATGGCGTAGCGAACGAAATCGGGAAATCGATTCACGGGCGTTCGAGTTTGAACCAGTGAGTCATCGTCGGCCCGGCTCAGCCACGCCCGGATGGTGTCGTCCGAGACAAAGAAGCGGCGAGCCGTTTCCACTTTGCTCCAACCTCGCATTGCGCGGAGAGCAGAGCATTGCGAACGAATGCACTCCAGTTTTTCGGAAGAGGCAATGAATCGACATCCTGCTGGCGGACTTCGTTACACATGGGGACGCTCGGAAATTACCCACTGTAACAAACCGCGACTGCGAAGATGCGAAGGACAGGGAGATGGCCAACAGATTGAGTCACCCTTTCATTCGCTGCGAAGGAAGAGCCTACTGCGTGTGCTAACAAGTTCCGCTTTCGAGAGGAATTGTCACGCGTGCCAGAGGGTAGGTGAGATTAGGTTATCGTTCGCTAACTGCGATCACGCCAGTAGTCAGGTCGTCGTTTTGCATGTGCGACAGCGACGATGCAGATCGGTGCTCCATCACTTCGAAAGATAATCTGAAACGGATATTTCTCCAGATTGCACGCGCGATGCCATGCGTCGATTGTGGGGAAGCGGTTGGGATCCGCGGTGATCTTATCGACCGCTGCGTCGACCGCGAGCAAGAAACCTTGTGCCGCCGTAGGACTCCTTCGGGCGTACCAATTGGCGGAATCATCCAGTTCCGCTGTCGCAGCAGGGTGAAAGTCAATCCGCACCGTCAATCCCATGCTTCTGGAATAAGCGCTGTCGGACATCGGGCCACGGTTCGAGACGCACGGCACCTGAGTCGATTTCTCTCGTCCGCCTCTCAATCTCCTTCAGCCACGCATCGGACAGGGATGGTGGCTGATCGTCCGGCACGGATGCCGCGAGTTCATCGATGAGCCGCAGGCGATCATGCACCGAAAGCTCAGATGCGGCAGATAGGACAGAACTGTAATCTGACACGGGGTAACTCCTCATCGGCCATCACGATCTCTGGGGGTTCCTGGCACGAGCCAAAGCAGCAACGCCCTTTGGCGCGTAGATTATAACATTCAAGGCAATGGCTGGTCGAAGGTCCCGCAATTTCTCATGGGTCAGCGGCAGTTGTCAACCTCGCCCTTAACGTCGCTGGGCATGCATCGCCGTAGTCTCGCACGCCTCGATCCCATCCGAAAGGAACTCCGAACCGGCCAAAATGTCCGGCACCATAGTCGGCACCACGCGGGTGCATTCAGTGCGCAACGCTTTTCATGGTTGCACTTTACGGAAATACAAACACTAACTCTTAATCAGTAGGGCGTGCAGTTGGCGGGATGCCCATTTGTCGCGCGCCTCATAACCTCGGGGGCGATGTTCTAACCCTCCGGCTCCGACCCCCAAAGGTGGTATCTCTGTCTCGCGCGGCCCGTGGTTAACGGGTGTTGGTCTCGCCCAATCGGTCCAACCTACCGGGGTTGCTTTCCGACAGTTCGGGGTCCAACTCACGCACGCTCGGGTTAAGTGACACAGCAGGAACGCCCCGCTTCCTGAGGGAACACCACGAAGGGCACGAAGAGCACGAAGGATGG
>CAYNDU010000186.1:0-9700 GCA_964395615.1 uncultured Pirellulaceae bacterium
GTGAGTTGATAGAATACTAGTTCCGAGACACTGACTTCAGGCTGTATGCGATCAGCAGCGATTGCGAACGCGTAATCGGCAGCCGGGAATCGATAAACGAAGACCTGCCGTTCTTTGATTGGATCGCCGGGGAACTGCGCGGGTTCCAGCTGGCTGAGTCCACTAAGCCCAGTTGGTTGGAGGCGCACGGAACCCAAGTTGGAGAGGCGGAGATAACCTGAATGGCGGATGGCACCGACAGGATGCAGACGCAAGCCTTTGACACGAACGGGAAACGGGCCAAGGGGGGTCTGGCTGCGGACGCTGATCTGACTTGCATCGGCAATCGGCTGGCTGAGCGTTACGTCCAACTGACGTGTTTCACCCTCGCCGCTGACTTTCCAGGCGATAATGTTGCCACCCTGGACGTCAAGGATTTCTCCAGGGCCGTGCAACAGCATGGTGAGCGACTTCAATTCCCCTTGAAGAACCTTGATGTCGATCCTGTGATCCTGCCGCAGCAAACCGGCACCAACGTTGGTTTCGATCCGACCGGTGGTCGTGAAAAAAAGCTTGCCCCCTCCAGCCTTGAGAGCGGATTTCCACTCCAATCTGGCACGCCCGGTTGCCGGCAAGAATCCCATCCAGGCGTTGTCGTTGTGCAGGGGAACTACGGACTCCTGGTCTCGATGGAACTCCAGATTCGCATCGAGTCCGGTCAGCGTCAAAGGAACAACGGCGCCGGCGGCAATCGTAAAATCCACACCGTGCCCATGGCCCTCGAGTTCGGACACCGCGGCTACGAAATTGAGAGTCACAGTAAACGTCCCGGTTTTGGGAAACACCAGTCTGTACTCCGGGCGATCGCCGCCCGTCGAAAGTCGTAGCCGGTAGTTGTCATCGGTCGGCATCTCACTGACAGCCGCATTTCCCGACAGGATGGCGATCTCCGCATTGGACTCGGTGACTCGCGCCGTCGTGCGAAGTTGAAATTGAATCGACCGATGATTCGAATGCAATTTGCCGTTGAGTGCCGTGTCGATCAGTTCCACCGGGGCGGGCGAAGCACCGCTTCGATTCAGCAAAAGCCTGATTCGACCGCCCGTCGCGGTCCGAAAATGCATCGCTCTGTCGTCCATGTCGAGCGGCATAAATCCCGTTGCGTTCTGGGCGGCGCCGTCTACGCCCGGGGTATAGTTAATGTTCACCGTCGAGTCGAAACCGACCGAGTCGCCCGGAGTCAGGTGAGTCAGATCGATCGAAGTCGGAAGTTTCAATTCCGGAGAGCCGATTTTGATTACCGGTTTTAACTCAGTGACCTTTTCCTTGAGATGCAAATCAAGAAAGCGTCGGCCGCCTTCTTTGCGAACGGACCACGACCGAAGATTCGAGTCTTGGACTTCTTCCACTTGGCCCTCGCCATTGAGCCCGAAACTCAATGTCCTCGCGTTGCCCTGGATGACCTTGATCGTCAACTGAACGTTCTGATCAACGCGTTCAGGGCTGACTTGCACGGTGGCAACCGAACTGGCGGTAAAGAAAACCGGTTTCTTGGGAAGTTGGCCGTGCGCTTCGACGATGATGGTCCCAGTGCCGTCATTCTCTATGGAACTGTTGACGCTGGTCCGGTCGGGCGTTTCCTGAGCGTAGCCGGATTGACTCGTCATGCCTGTCAAGCAGGCGAGTTCAAGCAGACAAACGGCCCGGAAGATCGTCTGAGATTTCTTTGACATCGACCGTGTAATCGCGTTCATGAGTGTAAAGCTCCCAGGGGGCACTATTGCCCACTCACTTGTCGGGCCTGTTGAATCATCTCGTACAGCTGTTGAATCCGAGCGGCTTTGCGCTCTCGATCGGGTAGCCCGGCAATCAGATCGGACAGTGTCTTCAAATCGACGGTTTCTCCGAGCGCTTCGCCTCGGAGCTTTGCCGCGAACAGGGCGGCAGCGACCGCAATACGCAGGGACGGCGCGGCCTGATCGGGACTTGGGGCGCCGGCTTCGTATGGGATGGGCCAACGGTTCTCGATCATCTGCCCGGTCGACAGATCCCGAAATCGGACCGACACCGAACCAATGTCCCCCTGGCCGTCGCTTTTGGCTTCAAACTGATACATCGCCACGCCCGTCTCGGCCGCCGCCATCTCGGCTGCGTCCACGCTGTCGTTGCGAAAGTCCTCTTGCTTCAGGAGGTGTTTTTCAAAGCCGAGCAGTCGATAACGACCCACTCGCTCTGGATTGAATTCAACTTGCACCTTCACGTTCTTGGCCGACGGGCGCAGTGCCCCCGCAACCTGGCGGGCAAAACTGCCATCGGCGGCTTCCAGAGAATCGAGCAGGTAGTAACGCCCGTCGCCCTTGCGAGTCAAGGCTTCGAGTACCTCATCGTTCAGGCCCTCGGAGCAGATCCCGGCCGCGTCAAAAGCGATGCCCGCGCTGCGAATCGTTGTGACCATCTGCAACAGGTTATCGGGATCGGCGTCGCCCAGATTGACGGCACCGTCGGTAAGCAAAATGATGCGATTTTGGCCGCCATCGATTTGTTGCTCGCTTGCTTTCTCAAAGGCCAGCTGCAACGCCGCTTCAATGTTAGTGCCGCCTTCACTCGGTAAATCGGCGATCAGTTCAAGCAACTGTTTCGATTGAGCTCCGCTGACCTTGTCAGCCAGAAGTCGTGGCTCACGTGCGAAACTGATCAGGGTGATTTGATCGATCGGTGTGAGTTGTTCGGCGAGAAGAGAAAAAGCGCGACGTACGGTTTGCTGACGATCGGTGCGCTCCATCGAACCCGAGTTGTCCAGCAGAAGAGTCAATCGGAGCGGCGTGCCGTCCGAACGTCCCGCGGAAGCTGTCCGCACAGAGACGCGCAGCAAGTTTCGCTGCTGTAGAAATGGATGGACGGTTTGCTCTAATCGGCAGGAGACTCTCTCATTGCGAGTTGGCAGCGGGTCGCCGTAGTCGAATGCGTTTACGAACTGTTCGATACGGACTTCTGCCGCTTCAGGCCAACGGCCACCGGCGAGCGCCGCTCGGGCCAGTTTGAACGAAACGTCGCTAACAAATAACGAAAAGGTGGAAACGGCTTTCTCCTGGGCCGATGTTTCACCCAACCCTGCGGACGCACGAACCTTCTCTTTCCAGAGCGAGTGTGACTTGGAATGGCCCGCCAGTGTCGGAGGAATATATCCGTTCCAGCGTTCTCGCCCCGAATTCTCCGACGGGTCACGTCGGCGCAGCAACTCTTCCTGCTCGCCTTCCTCTTCTTCCTCTTCCGGCAGAGCGAGTCGCCCAAATCGAGTGATGTTGGTTTCGGATCCGCCCACGGCCCGACCGCCGCCACCTTGCTTGTTGGTTCCGAAGTCGCCAAGTTTGGCGAAGGATTCAAACGAGTCTTTTGACAATTCCTTCTTGGACCGGAGTGCTTCAATTCGAGTACTCGTGGTTGGCCGGTCCGCATCCTCCACATCGAAGGTCTGCGAGCTCTCGCCGCCCGAACGAAGCACATCAAGACCAACACCGCCTCTCGAGTCCCGCGTGTCGTCCAAACGCTTGCCTTGTACGGTGGATGTGCCTCTTGACTCGCCAAGAGGTAAGGCAAGGACAGTGCCCGTCGTTGGTTGTGGAGCAGCCGGCGTATAGCCGCGTTCGGGTTGAATGCCCTGTCCGGCCGTAATCCCAGCCCGCGGATCCTGGATACCCGACGAAGGTTCTTGCGCCCGGCCGGGAGCAACATGAAGTAATCTGTGATTACCGGATCGGGCGCCAGGGTCCGTCGCCGCGTCGCCTTCAAGGCCCTTTGACGGTGTGCCCCAATACCAACCGCCTCGTGACTCGCCGCTCTCTGATGTGACGTCCGGTGCCGAAAGTCCGGACAAGTCCGTACTTCCATTGTTCTCTGTCGGCGAGTTGCCCAATGTTGATTGTTTCGCATTCGCGGTGTCCTGCCACGTCTTCCCTTTGGACGGTGCCTTATCCCAGTCGCGTTCCATCAGTGACGACCTCGCCGATTCGCCCGATTCCCCGGTAAGGTCCGAGGCGCCGGCTTCGCCCGGCGCTCCGTTCGGCTGCTTGCCCTCAGCGAGTTGAACACGCCCTGCGCTGCGTAAACCGAAGGTCGTCATTGCTCCCGCGGCAGGACTCGAGGTGTCATGATCGCCGGCACGTGCTTCGAATCGTGGAAAATCGAGTCCGTCACCGCCCGAACTCGACGCGAACACTTTCTGTCCAGGTTCGCGACCAGCACTCCTGTGTCGTCTCGTTGCAAATGCGCCACCGTCGACACCATCTGTCGCGGTCACGACGGTCGGAGCGTCGACACCTGAATCCGGAGTGGATCGATCGGACGCGCGGCCTTCAATGAGTGCCGCAGTTGTGCGATTTCCTTTTTTTTCGACAGGCACGAAACGCAGCCCGGCAGCTTCCTGCGGACGCTTGAATGTGTGTTCCTCGGCGTAGTATTCTAAATCGTCGTAAAAGTAGTTGGGGCTCGGTAAAACACCGTCAGCGTCGAGAGTGCTCCGCATGGAGGACAGAGCTGATCGTGAGTCCTCTTCGTAGTCATAACGTGCAGCAGCGACCGGTTGGCCGTTTCGAAAGAAATCGTCCTCAGATGTGGTGGTCGCCGAATTCTCTGAAAGAAACTGCATGGTCGTTCCGGCTCGCATGGGGGGAGCCGATTTGTAAACATCGTGGTAGTTATTCATGGAAAGGACGAACCGTTGGAGTCGGGCCAACCGTTCGCCTGTTGCACCGTCGAACAGATAGGGAATCGCGAAAACTCCCACCAACGCCGCTGCACTGAGAGCAGCGGCTACTTTGGTCAGGTTCCAAAGCCGACTGCGCCTCACGAGACTCTGTTTTTCGGGAAGCTCAGCGGAATCAACCGGTTCCGCCGTTTGTGCCACCGTCCCTTCACCAATCGCCGCCAGTACCGCATTGCGTGCTTTCTCGGGCAGCTTCCAGTCATCATCCTCCGCGACCCATTCGCCCGCCGCCGCAGCCCCCAGAAGATCATGTACACCTTGGATCTTCTCCATAAATGCTGCCAGGTCCGGCCATTCCTCCATTAGGCGATTCAGTTCCTCGCGTTCGAAATCGGACGCCTCACCCAGCACGAGTGCAACAATGCGAGCCTCGATTTCTGGATCGGTCCAGGGATTGTGTGATTCGTTCTTCATGACTTTCCATCGATTCCGCGTGAACGCAATTTGCCGGCCAGCTCTTTCAGGATGTGGTGCAAGCGATAGCCGACGTTGCCGATGCTGAGACCGGTTCTCGCGCTGATATCGCGATACTTGCAGTCTTCGAAGTACTTCAACATCACCAGTTGTCGATCGGTCTCATCCAGTTCCTCCACGAGCTTGCGCACGGCTCCCGTGGTTTCCATACGGAGCAAGGTAGTCTCAGGCGATTCGTCTTCGGCGCAGGACGATTGCACGGCTCGGTCGTCGCTGTCGATGATCTCCCGCCGATTGTCGCGAATGTAGTTGAAGGCCCGATTACGCACGCTTCGGAAGAGCCAGGCCCGGGGTGAGTCGACATTGTCCAGCTGGACGTGCAACTGAAGGAAAGCCTCCTGCACGATTTCCTCTGCCACCGACCGCCGCCCCACCAAGGAAAACGCGTACCGCAGCAGGCGAGTCTCCTCGGCGTCGAACAGAGTGCGCATCGAAACACTGCTCGCATCCAGGGCATCGGTCTGTTTGACTCCGGGAGTCGATTTCAACATGAAGTCTGTTCGCTGCGCCGGACAGTTTTGAGTCGCGGTGAGGTCATCCTCACGTAACGAAAGAACCGCCAGAACGGAGTTTATTAGGAGTCTTTCAAGAATTTATGGGAAAAAGTGTGTCAGGTGCTTTTCGCCGAGAATCGCAGGGAGTTTGCCGGCCTGACTTTCGGTCAATGATAACACACCACCCTTTATCGGGCCCGCTTCCCTGGGATCGCGTCTCTTCATGCTCGTGCGCGAACGCCGAAATACGGAGTAGCACCGGATCACGATCCGGGACGGGAGGCTCGAACTCAGAATCGCTTTCGGTGTTGACGCGCTATCCCGCTGACGGACGCCGAAATCACCTCGACCGGCGAATGGCAGGAAGACGTGGCTTTGATGCAGAAGGCTTTGATTCAGAATGGCTGGTCTTCAGGGACCGCCTTTGCCGTTCTCAGATGTCTTGGACGCGGGAGCGGCGCTTCGAGATCGCCTCGAATTCCTCGGTTCCTCGTAGTCGAAGTCATCGCCGATGATTGCGTGGAGTTTCGACTTTTGATCCGGGCGCAATTCCGAAACCAATCGCTCGCGAGCCTTGCGCTGCAGTTTGGCGATATCACGTGCCAGCTGTTGATCGATTTCGCTTGCCTTCTCTCGCAGCTGCTCTTCCTGTTCTTCGGTCAACTTGAGTTCAGACGCCAACGGCTCGCTGGCGATGACTGGTAATGCTCCCCGCCGCCGCATTTGGACGTGGAAGGCGATCTGTTCAAGTCGCTTCGCCTGGAAAGGAAGGATGGCTTTTTCGATTTCCTTGCGCGCCGTTTTGCGGATCTCTTCGATCTTTTGACGTACCTCGCCGGCTGTCACTGTCTGGTCGCGATTCGTGAGCAGCGCCGTGATGGCTGATGCCAATTCTCTTTGAATCTCCGAGTATTTCTCCTGGAACGACTCGTACTGATCGTCCAGCATTTCAATTTCACGTCGAACGCTCGCATTGCTCAATAGAACGGCCAGGCTCGTGCGAGGGGCGGCGCCGAGGAATCGTTGCTTTTGCTCAGCGCCGTCCCCGAGATCAAGTTCGGAACGACCGGCGCGAATGGCATGGTAGAGGTCCGGCAAGTACTGGCGAATATCCGGTCCGCCGAGCCGAGACAGTTCGATCGTCAGCTGCTTGGCCTCCCAGTCGACGCCCTGAGGTTCTTGTGCGCGGGCCAGTGTTCCGGCTGCCACAATGACGAGCAGGCTATAAGCGGCTTTTGCAATCACGACAATATCCTCCGTCCGTCACCAGGGAGATGGTTCTTCATCCTGCTCGTTCATCGATTGAGGTCACGGCAACACGCTCAAACGACAACCGTTTATCACGCGGGCCACTTCGGATGTTGTGCAGGGATTGGTTGTGTCTGACGAGTCGGTGCGGAGTAACCGCCATGCAAGACATCTCGACGCAATCAGTCTACCAGAGTCGTCCGGGTCCAGGCAACTCGATCTCCCGTCCGGGACAGGATCTCGTACCTTCCACTCAACCGCTCGACCGCGCCGTGACACCGTCGATCCGCATCATCGGTCCGGCGACGCCAAATGCGGCGACGCCAAATGCGGCGACGACGGGCCGCATGTTAGCAATGCGAGGACGCCAGGCGTTGGCACCGTTCCATCAACGTTCGCTCCCACATGGCCCTTGCGCATGGATTATAATGTCGCCTGGCTTGACACGTTTCGTTCTCAGTGCATCGTCGAGACGCGTACCGATTGAGGGCGGTGGGCTGAGAATAAGTACCAGAATAGGAAGCGACATCCATGAAGTTTCGCCATGTTGTGATCGACGGTCTTTTTGACCTGGCGATAGTTGGACTCTTTTCGGCGGCACTGAGCGCGGTGCAGACCGCCCCTGTGGATGCCTCCGAACGTGTGGATCGGAAGCGGCCGAATATTGTCTACATCATGGCCGATGATTTGGGATATGGAGACCTGGGTTGCTATGGTCAGTCCAAGGTCCAGACGCCGCACATCGATCGATTGGCTGAACGAGGTCTCAAGTTTACGGATTTTTACGCAGGTTCAACGGTTTGCGCTCCATCTCGATGCGTGCTGATGACAGGGTTACATACCGGGCACTGCTTCATCCGCGGTAACGGCAAACAGAATCTGCGGCCCGAAGACGTTACCGTGGCCGAAGTGCTTAAGCGAAACGGTTACGCGACCGGCCAGATCGGCAAGTGGGGGCTCGGACAGGAGGGGTCGACGGGCGTGCCCACTCGACAGGGGTTCGACTTCTTCTTCGGTTACCTGGATCAGGGACACGCTCATCTCTACTATCCGACATTTCTTGTGCGCAACGAGCGGCGTGTCCAATTGAGAAACGTTGTGCCCGAGGAAGGCCCGGCAGGGCAGGGCGTGGCCAGTGTCAAGGTTGATTACAGCCCGGCCCTTATGTTGAAGGAGACGGTCGCGTTTATCGATCGGCATCGTGACGAGCCGTTCTTTCTTTATCTCTCCTATACTCTGCCGCACGCAAATAACGAAGCCTTCCGTAAAACGGGCGATGGTACAGCCGTCCCCGATTATGGGGCCTACAAGGACAAACCGTGGACTCCGCAGAATAAGGGGCAGGCCGCAATGATCGGCTATCTCGACGATATGGTCGGGCAAGTAATGCAGCGGTTGCAGGACCATGGGCTCATCGATCATACGGTTGTCTTCTTCACGTCAGACAACGGGCCGCATAACGAGTCGGGAAACGACGTTAGTTTCTTTGACGCGAACGGACCGGTAACCGGAATCAAACGAGCCGTTTACGACGGCGGCATTCGTGCGCCGATGATCGTGCAATGGCCGGGGCGCGTCTCACCAGGCACCACGACAAACGTCGTGGCCGGCGCCGTGGATGTCATGGCGACCCTGGCCGATATCTCCGGCGCTCCGTTGAACACTTCCACCGACGGGATCAGCCTGCTTCCGACCTTGCTGGGCCATGAGGACCAGCAACAGAAACACAAGTACCTCTATTGGGAGTTTTATGAGCAAGGTTCCAAGCAAGCGCTGCGGATGGGGAACTGGAAGGCCGTCTGTCGGCCGCTTGGTAGCAGAAACATCGAACTGTACGACCTTTCCGTTGACGTCGCCGAGGAACATGACCTGGCCGCGCAGCGTCCGGAACTGACCCAGCAACTGGCCAAGTTGCTTGCGGAAGCCCATACGCCCGCCGAACAATGGCGACCAAGAGGAAAACCCCGCAGTCGCGATGCTGAACGGTCCGACGCTCGCTGAAGTCAGGTGCCACAGTTCGCCAGACGGTAACAGGTCAAGCATGTGCCCTTTTAACCCGGTGATCGATGAATTGGCGCGCGAGAGTTTCGACTTCACACGTTGTTATGCTCAGCCCGTTTGCGCCCCGACGCGCGCCGCGTTGATGACGGGCCGGTATTATTTTCGCACGGGTGTTTACAACACTCGGTTCGGGGGCGACTCGCTTTCTCATTCGATGACAAACAGGTAGCCGCGGTGCCCACGATCGAGGACGATAGATATTGGACCGAATGAGCTGGACAGGTGTCGCCTGGGACGGTAGGACTCCGACTGGAATAGAGGAGATGGGTACCGTGAAACGAATTATTTTTCCGTTCAGTTTTGTTGCTGTCTTATTGGTCGTGACGATCGTCGTCGTCTGCCCGCTGCCGACGGTGGCGGGAAGGGAACGGCAACGGCGAGCGGCTGGAGATTCGAGTCAGGAGACTTATGAAGGGCGCGCGGCAGATGCGACGTGGCGGCAAGCGGCAAACCGAAGAATCGACACAGGGCTTTCTTGGGGGACTATGAAGTAATTATCGAGCACGGCGGCGCGCGTCGGATGCAGCGGGCAACCTTGACCGGCGAAGGAGCCAAGATCGAAGTGCGTTTGGCGTCCCAGGGAACCTAGGGAGGGACGCGGGGTCGCAAACGCGGGCCGGGCGGGGCGCAGGAACGGGCTTTTTTTAGGTGGACGTATTCAGCGCGATCTTGACGTTCGGGC
>CAYNDU010000187.1:0-9699 GCA_964395615.1 uncultured Pirellulaceae bacterium
GCCCTGGCGTCTGGCACCCGGATTTAGCCTGCTGGTCGCCGCGGCCATTCTCGTGCCGTTGCTGACCCGACAACAGGTCTACTGTCATCATCTGTGCCCGTTTGGAGCCCTGCAGCAGGTTGTCCGGCCTCGACGGAGGTGGCGCCTGACGATATCCGCCCGCTGGCAGGGTTGGCTGAAGCGGTTACCGGCCTTGTTGTTGGGGGTGGTGCTGGTCGGCGTCATGAGGCATTCACGGTTGAATCTGGCGGAGATTGAACCGTTCCACGCCTTTCTCTGGCCGGCGGTCGGGGCGGCAACGGTGGCGATCGCGATGGTCGGCCTGACGGCCTCGGCACTCACGCCCATGGCCTATTGCCGATTCGGATGTCCAACAGGTGCTTTGCTGAAATACGTTCGATTTCATGCCAAAAGGCGACAATTGACGCTCGGTGACGCCTGGGCAGTGCTGCTTGTCCTCCTCGCCATGGCCCTTAGTTAAGTATTTAACGCGGGTCAACAGTCGGCGGTTATTTCCCTATAATGACCAGTTTCTACCGGTGCGATCCCCAACGGAGTGGTTGCGGCAACATGCCATTAGCAGATATCGAGATTCGTGGCGCGCGGGAACACAACCTCCGCGGTGTGGACGTCGTGCTTCCGAGAAATCAGTTGATATGCCTGACCGGTGTCAGCGGCTCGGGCAAGAGCTCGCTGGCCTTTGACACGGTCTATGCGGAGGGCCAGAGGCGGTACATGGAGAGCCTGTCGAGTTATGCTCGTCAGTTTCTCCGGCAGTTACCAAAACCGGAACTTGATTTCATTTCCGGCCTGAGCCCGTCAATCTCGATCTCGCAAAAGTCGAGCGGAACGAACCCGCGTTCGACGGTGGGAACGATCACGGAAATATCCGACTTTCTGCGAGTGCTCTATGCCAGGGTTGGTGACGGGTTCTGTCCTCAGTGCAATCGGGCGATCACGGCTCAAACGCGAGAACAGATTCTAACGGCGATCGTCGCCTTGCCCGATCAGACTCGTTATTCCGTACTGGCCCCGTTGATTCGTCAGCAGAAGGGTGAGTACAAGGATTTGTTTGAGGATCTGCGAAAGCAGGGATTTTCTCGAGCGCGAGTCGATGGCAGGGAAATTCGCTTGACCGATCCGCCGGACCTGGATCGCCAACTTCGTCACGATATCGACGTTGTCATCGATCGGTTGACGAGCCGATCCGACATTCGACCCCGGTTGGCAGAAGCCGTCGATGTCGCCTTGAAGTTGACTAAGGGCACACTGATCGTCGCCACGTCGGGCGCCGATTCAACGGACGCGAACTCAGATTCCGACTCGGGTCACGACAAGATTTACTCGATGCACTACGCCTGCACGCATTGCGGGATCAGTTTTGAATCACCGTCGCCTCAGTTGTTTAGCTTCAACAGTCCGCGAGGAATGTGTACGAGCTGCGATGGATTGGGCGAACAGTTTTCGTTCGATCCGGCGCTCCTGGTCCCAGACGCGAGTCTGTCGTTCGTGCAGGGTTGCTTCGAGTTGATTGGTCCCTGGAAGGATCTTGGGCGCTGGCGGCGGCACATTTATAAGGGAGTGGCCGCAACGATCGAACAACTCGTAGAATGGCCCAGGGAGACGCTGCTGAAGACATCTTGGTGCGAGTGGCCGGAAGAGCTGCGTCATTTGTGGCTTTGGGGACTGGGAGACCGCAATGTCACGTATACGTGGCGAGGTGGCAAATCGCCGATCAAGTATGGCGGGAAATTTGCAGGCATTATCCCTGAGCTGAAGGCCAAGTACCGGCAGTGCAAGAGCAAGCCGCTCCTTCGGAAGTTGGAGCGGTACATGCAGACCATCCCCTGCCCGGAGTGTGGCGGTGACCGACTGGTAGCGCAGGCTCGACACGTTCGCCTGACGACCGGTCATTCCCGGTTCGCGAGTCGGCCGTCCAGAACGTTGCCGGAAATATCACAGTTATCGATCAAGGAGGCAGCCGAGTTCTTCTCCTGTGTTGAGTTGGATGAGGTGCGTCAACTGATCGCTCACGAGGCATTGAAGGAGATTCGCAATCGGCTCGGATTCCTGATCAATGTTGGATTGAACTACTTGACGCTCAACCGAACGGCCCCGTCGTTGTCGGGAGGCGAATCACAGCGAATTCGCCTGGCCAGTCAGATTGGGTCGGGGCTGGTCGGCGTGCTCTACATTCTGGATGAACCATCGATCGGACTGCATCCCCGCGACAACCAACGTCTGTTGCAGTCGCTGCGGCGTTTGCGTGACATGGGAAATACGGTGGTGGTGGTCGAGCATGACGAGGAGACGATGCTGGCCGCCGACCACTTGATCGACTTTGGTCCCGGCCCGGGCGTGCGTGGCGGCCATGTAGTGGCCGCAGGCAGAATGACGGATATCGTCGGCGCCGAAGACAGCGTCACGGGAAAGTACCTGGCCGGTGACTTGAAGATCGAAGTACCCCGTCGCCGCCGGTCGATGGACGATCGACGGTTGGCAGTGCGGGGTGCCCGTCACAATAACCTCAAAGACATCGATGTCGAGATACCGATCGGCGCGTTCGTCTGCGTAACTGGTGTCTCAGGGTCGGGCAAGAGCTCGCTTGTAAATGACATTCTTGTGGAAGTGTTGAGAAGAGACTTGAACCGGGGAGTGGGCCAACCGGGCGAGCATGGTTCGGTGGAGGGTCTCGAGTTTCTCGATAAGATGATCGCCATTGATCAATCGCCGATCGGTCGTATGCCGACTTCGAACCCGGCGACGTATATCAAGGTGTTCGACGAGGTCCGAAATCTCTTTGCTCGGTTGCCGGAGTCGAAACAGCGCGGGTATTCGCCGGGTCGATTCAGCTTCAATGTGGCCCGAGGTCGGTGCAGCGCCTGCAAGGGCAATGGTGCTAATCGTGTTGAAATGGACTTCCTCGCCGACATATGGGTGACTTGCCCCATTTGTGAAGGTCATCGCTACAACCGAGAAACGCTTCAGATTCAATTCAAGGGTCGTTCCGTTGCCGATGTATTGGAGATGGACGTTCAACAGGCTCTGGAACTGTTTGAGAACATCCCCAAAATCAGGCAGAAGTTACAGACCTTGCATGATGTGGGGCTCGATTATATCAAGCTCGGCCAGCCATCACCCACACTTTCCGGCGGTGAGGCCCAGCGTATCAAGCTGGCAAGGGAGCTTGTGAAGCGCAGTACGGGTAAGACACTCTACCTGTTGGATGAGCCAACGACTGGGCTCCATTTTGCCGACATTCGATTACTTCTGGATGTCCTGCACAACTTTGTCGACAGCGGCAACACCGTGTTGGTCGTGGAGCACAACCTGGATGTCATCAAGACCGCAGATTGGATCATAGATTTAGGACCGGAAGGGGGCGACGAAGGCGGGGTCATCGTGTCGCAGGGGACGCCGGAGCAAGTGGCTGCCTGCGACCAATCGTACACGGGCCGTGCGTTGGCGGAGGTGCTTGCCGATCGTCCGGTGACTGAACGATCGGTAGAAAAGCAAGCAAAGAAGAAACGGCGACCATCGAAGCCTCGAGCGGCGGATAACAAGTTAATCGTTCGGGGGGCTGAACAGCATAACCTGAAGTCGGTTGATCTGGAGCTGCGACGTGAGCGAATGACCGTGTTCTGTGGGCCGAGCGGTTCCGGGAAGAGCTCGCTGGCGATGAACACGATCTATGCGGAGGGGCAGAGACGATATGTGGAGAGTCTCAGTTCGTACGCACGGCAGTTCGTCAGTCAGATTCAGAAGCCGGCCGTCGAACAGATTGAGGGCCTTTCGCCGGCCATCGCTATCGAACAAAAGAACCTCGGTCACACACCACGATCGACGGTCGGTACGGTAACCGAAGTTTACGATTACTTGCGCATCCTCTTCGCGCGCTTGGGCACACCCTACTGTCCGGATTGCGATGCCCCGATCGGGACCCAAACGGCTGATCAGATTGTTGACAAGATACTCGAGCTTCCCGCCGACACACGTGTCTACCTGTTAGCTCCCGTCGATGTGAATGCCGCTCAGGACTATGGCGAGTTATGGCGGAAGTTTCGTGCCGATGGGTACCAGAGAGTGCGTGTTGATGGTCTGACCTACTCGCTTGCCGAGCCACCGAGCATTGATCGTTACGTGAAGCATCAGGTGGATATTGTCGTGGATCGACTCGTCGTGAAGCGGTCGGCTCGAGGTCGGATTGCCGAGGGCGTGGAGCATGCACTGGTGCTGACCGAAGGTCTGGTCTGCGTGGCGGTTGAACGGCCCGAGGTCGGCGAATCCGAGTGGCCGGTCCAGCGGCACAGTCAGTACCTGGCGTGCGACCGTTGCGGACGGAGTTTTCCACAATTGACGCCACATAACTTCTCCTTCAACAGCTCACTCGGCTGGTGCCCTCACTGTGAAGGGCTCGGCGTTCAAACGGGAGCCGATGTGTCCTCGCTGGTGAGCGATCCGAAGTTGACACTGGCACAAGGAGCCTTGCTGCTCTGGCCGGATGTGAGTCACCAGGTTTCGCGGTGGATGTTGGACTCGCTGTCCGATGGAACCGGAACACCCATTGATGTGCCGTACGAGCGTCTGTCTGCCCGGCACCGGCGAGTGTTGCTTCACGGTGCCGGTGATCGCTGGTTCCGCGTTCCCACGCCTGGTGCTCGTGACGACCAGTCGACACTGTTTCGTTTTCAGTTCAAAGGGCTTTATCCGGCACTTTCGGAAGCGTCGCATCTCTCGGTGTCGATTCGTCATCGAGTTGAAGGTTTTATCAGCGAAACGGAATGCTCCGCCTGCATGGGCAGTCGTCTGCGCGACGACGCTGCCGCCATGCGTTTTCAGGAGATGACGCTGGATGAAATCTGCCGCCTGCCACTTGGCGAACTGATCCAGCAGTGCGAACGATGGCGTTTGACGGCCCGTGATCGAAAGATAGCCGGGGAAGTGATTCGAGAGATTACCGGGCGAATACGTTTCTTGAATGACGTAGGGCTGAACTATGTCTCGCTCAGCCGAGGAGCAGCGACACTGTCGAACGGTGAGGCTCAGCGCATTCGACTTGCCAGCCAATTGGGCAGCGGTCTTTGCGGAGTCATGTACGTGCTCGATGAACCGACGATCGGACTCCATCCTCGCGACAATCAACGATTGTTGGCGGCTTTGCACAAGTTGCGAGATCTTGGAAATACGTTGATTGTCGTCGAACACGACCGGGAGGTCATTGAGGGCGCTGATTTTGTCTGCGATTTCGGTCCAGGCGCAGGTCGCGAAGGCGGCCAGGTCACGGCATCTGGAACGCCGCGTCAACTTGGTCGGCGTCGAGCGTCGCTGACCGGCCAGTACCTTTCAGGCAAACGTGCCATTCCAATCCCGGACGACCGTCGCGTGGTTCGAGTCGAAGCGCTGAAGGAGTCGGTTGCAGCGGCGCGCCAACCGTCGGATTCAGGAGTTGAGTGGGAGTCCCCCACCGGTAGCTGGTTAGAAATTGTCGGAGCGCGCCACAATAATCTCAAAAATATTGACGTCCGACTTCCGCTTGGCGCCATGACCGTCGTCACCGGTGCCAGTGGGAGTGGAAAGAGTTCATTGATTGATGAGATTCTCTACCCGGCACTTGCGCGTCGCCTGCACGGGGCATACGCGATGCCGGGGGCCCATGACGAGCTCCGTGGCGTGGAGCATGTAAACAAGGTTATTCGAGTCGACCAGCAGGCATTGGGTAATTCACCCTCGTCAAATCCCGCCACGTACACCAAAGTGTTTGACTTGATTCGAAACCTGTTCGCCGAATTACCGGAGGCCAAGATTCGCGGTTATTCGGCCAGACGATTCAGTTTCAACGCCGTCGGCGGTCGATGTGAAAAGTGTGAAGGCGACGGCCAGATATGCATCGAGATGCACTTTCTTCCCGATGTGTGGGTGACCTGCGAATCATGCAATGGTGCCCGGTACAATCCAGAAACGCTGTCCGTGACGTATCACGGGCAGTCGATAAGTGATGTGCTCAACATGCCGTGTGGTGATGCCGCGAGACTCTTCTCGAGGATCCCCAAAATCCGACGTATCTTGCAGACGTTGTGCGACGTTGGGCTTTCCTATCTGACTCTCGGTCAACCGGCGCCTACTCTCTCCGGCGGTGAGGCTCAACGTGTAAAACTGGCCGCGGAACTTGCTCGGCCCGATACGGGGCGGACCCTGTACCTGCTTGATGAACCGACGACCGGGCTGCATTTTGACGATCTGGCCAAGTTATTGGACGTACTGCACCGGTTGGTGGATTTGGGAAACACGGTCGTCTTGATCGAACATAATCTCGACGTGATCAAGTCGGCCGACTGGGTCGTTGACATGGGCCCGGAAGCAGGGATCGAGGGCGGTTCGCTGGTCTGCTGCAATACGCCTGAGGGTCTGGTCGATTACGCCCGCCGCGCGACGGGCGCAAAAAGCAAACGGGCGTCGAAAACGGTGTCGGCCCCAAGGTCGTATACCGGTGAGGCGTTGGCGCCGGTTCTCGAGGCGGGACCGTACGCTCCGCGCGTTGCGTTTGATGCTGGGAAGGAACTTGCGCCGAAGCCGAGCGATCTGCAGATCGACGAAATCGGTCGTGACAGCCAGATGCCGTGGGAATTGGACGGACGGCAATGGCACGTGCAAGATCGCGTGGATCGTCAGGGAAAGGCATGTCGCTGGGAAGGACGTATTCTCGCCGAGGTGGTCGACAAGATTCAGGACGTGGGCGAGTTTGCGGAAACGAACTGGAATCACCGAAGTATCGTGGAGATTACGGGTCAGACGAAATCGCTCGGGTGGTTCTTTCATGCCATTACGGCCGAAACCTGGTTGCTGAAAATGAAATTCCGAGTGGCTCGAAACACGTTTCGAAAGGCTGATCTGCTCCAGCAGATCAGCCTGAAGACGTTGAACCAGATGGACGATTTGCCGATTTACGGGAACGAGTCGCGCGTGACTTGCAAGTCATTGCGAGGGCCGTGGCAAGAAGTACAACTAAAAGTTCATTCGTGGGAAGAGATAAACACACCCGAGTTCTGGCAGTTCTTGGAAGCGGCAGTGGCCGGATTTGACAAGTTCGCTCAGTTGCGAGAATTGAAGCCGGAAGACCATATGCCATGGAAGAAACTGGGCCAGCGCTGGCACTTCATGAACAAGGGGTTTTCGCCCGGAAAACGGCCGCGTTGGGAGATGGGTGTCTGGGAAGAACTGTACGAACTGTTGTGCGAGTCCGTTCCGAACGGTCAGTTCCTTTGGAATAACCAGGTGCTCGTGCATATGTTCGTCCCGAATATGCGATCACCCTGGGCCACCGTCTGCACGAAGCGACTCGAGTCGCTGGACCTGGTTCTTACGGGGCCAAAAGAGAGCACTACGATGGGACGCATTGCAGACCTCGCCTGGCAGCGCGAGCTCGATACGTCACAGGAACAAGTCGATGTTGTGAAGCTGCGGTTTCGAGTGCTGGATGATCTGGGCAACGGTGATTTGGCGACCTTCCTGCAGGAACACGTGAAATCGATCGGAGCCGATGACGTGAGTCGCAGATGATGAGGTGAATAAAGACCGGATGCCACAGGGGCACCGGAAGTCGACTGGACCGGCGAGGGATTTGCTCCCAAGCCTAACCGATAGACATGGCGGGTGGTGAAAACGATGAGCGACTTGCTCTCTCCGGCTTTTCTGTTTCGATTTTCCGTTCCCTGCCTTTTCCGGCGGAGTATCTGGAGTGCCTCGCAATTGAAACTGTCGGTCGGACACCGAATTCCCAGCTTTGGTGAGTTGGAAGGCAAGCAGCCGTTCGCCGATTTGCGAGCTGCCTGGAATCGATCCGGTATTACGTTTGTCGTGCGAGTTGGCGGTAAGAAACACCACCCTTGGTGCCGAGTGAACCGCGTGGAGGAGAGTGACGGCCTTCGAGTCTGGATCAATACACGCGCTTCCGAGCGGATTCACCGGGCGTCCCGCTACTGTCATCAATTCGCCTTCCTCCCGCTCGGCGCCGGAACGCGAGTCAACGAGCCGGTCTGCCAGGCCCTGCCCATCCGAAGAGCTCGAGAAATCCCAGCCAAAATAGCGGATGACGCGCTCAAGGTGCGCAGCGAGCTGACTGCCGGCGGCTACCGGCTCGAGGCTCAGATCACCGGCGCCGCGCTCACCGGGTTTGATCCCAAGGAACACCCCCACATCGGGTTCACGTATGCCGTTGTCGATCGCGAATTGGGCTGGCAAACATTCACCGTCGGGCGGGAGTTGCCATTCACGGATGATCCCAGCCTATGGGGACACCTCGAGCTGATTTCCTCGACGACAGGTTCGAAAGCTCCCTGATACGCCGACTTTCGGTTCCTTACCTGGAAGCCGGCCGGCGTTTATTGCACGACCGAGACAAGCTCGGCGGCCTTGGAGCGAGGATGACGGAGAGCCGGACGGAGGTTCAGTACACCGCGGCCGGCGTGAGCATCTCTCGGGCGTGGTAACTGCTGCGGACGAACGGACCGCTGGCCACGTTCTCGAACCCGAGTGATCGGGCTCGCCGGCCCAGGTCGTCAAACTCATCGGGATGCACGTAGCGTTCTACGGGCAGGTACTTGTGGGGATCAGGTTGGAGATACTGACCGAGCGTCAGGTAATCACAACCGTGGTCTAGCAGATCGGCGAGTACATCGAGCACTTCGACGGTTGTTTCACCCAACCCGAGCATCAGGCCGCTTTTCGTTTTGAGTTGGGGTGCATGTCGGTTGATGTGTTCAAACAGGGCGAGGGTCCATTGATAATCGGACTGGCGTCCTCGTACGCGACGATAGAGTCGGGGCACGGTTTCCGTATTGTGATTGAAGACGTCCGGTTGTGACTCGAGTACTCGATCGACGGCCCGGCGGTTTCCTTGGAAATCGGGTGTCAGTACTTCGACACTCGCACCGGTCATAGAGCGTACCTTCGTCACGCATTGATAGAAGTGGTCCGCGCCGCCGTCGGGAAGGTCATCGCGCGTGACTGACGTAATCACGACGTGCCGCAAGCCCATAGCTGCTGCGGCGTCGGCCAGACGCTCCGGCTCGTCAGGGGCAACTGGAGCCGGCTGTCCTGATTGGACCGAGCAGAACCCACACTTGCGGGTACAGACATCCCCCAAAATCATAAACGTGGCCGTCTTCTGGGAATAGCATTCCATGCGGTTAGGGCATCGAGCATGGTCGCATACGGTCGGCAGAGCCAGGCGATCGATGAGTGCCGCCGTAAAATGATTGGCATTTCCCTTGGGGACATTGCGCTTCAGCCACCGGGGTAAGCGGCTCGCTCCGGTCGGCTGGCCAAGCACCGGCAATTCAACCGTAGTGTTATGTTGCTTCACGGTGTCGAATTCCCTGCGAAAAGATGCCGGTGATTTCCGGTATTTGGAGCAGAATGCGCCGGCCCATTGGGATATCAACGCGGCTCGGACATCCGGCACCGTTGCCACTCTACCAGCCGGCTAGATACCTCGATAGGCGACAAGGGGTCCTTCCGGGTGCAGGAACGGGCTCGTTTTGGGTGGACGTATTATTTCAGCGCGATCTTGACGTTCGGGCGATTGGGAATCCCTGGTTGTTCTTCCAGGTGTTTCCGTAGTCGGTCGTCGTCGCACAAAGGGGCGACATAAATGTCGCACAGAGCGGCGCCATAAATGTCGCACAAAGGGGCGACATAAAT
>CAYNDU010000188.1:0-2393 GCA_964395615.1 uncultured Pirellulaceae bacterium
GAGCAGCTTTGGCCAGGACGGCGATGGACTGGGAATCTACCAGCAATTGTTTGAGGCGCAGGCCGAGAAACAGGGCGGTGAATCGTTAGTAAATGGCACGACCACGGACGACCAACTCTTCCCAACCGTAGCCATGGATTCCACCGGACGGTATCTCGTGGCCTGGGAGAGTAATGCGCAGGATGGCGATGGGGCCGGCGTCTTCGCTCGGCGCTTTCTTGCCAACGGACAACCGGACGGAGATGAATTCCAAGTCAATACGACGACAGATGGTGACCAGCTCCGCCCTCAGGTCGCCATGGCTGCGGACGGACAGTCAGTCATCGTTTGGAGCAGTTTCGACGTGAGCGGCGACAGTGATGTATTCGGACAGCGTTTTGCAGCCGACGGCACCCGGCAGGGCACCGAGTTTCGAATTAACGATGCGACAGCCAACGGCCAGTTCTTCCCGTCGATCAGCATGAATGACGATGGCCGGTTCGCGGTTGTCTGGGAAAGCGCCGGACACACCGGAAGCGGGCTAGATATTGTGGGCCGTACGTTCGGCCCAGACGGACAGCCGAGCGGTCCAGAGTTTCCGGTCACCGGAGAAGCAACCGGCGACCAGGCGTTTCCTTCGGTATCGTTGCAGAGCGACGGCCGTTTCTTTGTCGCATGGGATCACGACGATCTTGGCTCCCACTCTCTGGTCGCGCGACGTTTTGATCCCGATGGGAGCCCACTGGGCGCAGAGTTTCATGTGACTCACGGCACGACTCAAGTGATCATCGTACCCCAGGCGGCAGTCGACAACGATAACGAACTCGTCGTCGTGTGGGACGCTTTCGACGAAGATGGAAGTGGCAAGGGTGTCTTATCCCGCCGGTTTGACCTAGAAGGACTTCCGCTCGAAGACGCTCAACTGGTCAACGCGACAACGGCCAATGACCAGTCGTTTCCTACTCTGGCAATGGACGGAGCGGACAACTACGTCGTCCTTTGGGAGAGTTTCGACCAGGACGGTGACGCATTTGGCGTGTTTGGTCAGCGTTTCACACTCAACGACTCGCCGGTCGTCGATTTGAACGGCCCCGACGTTCCGGGCAACGATATTGAGGTCACGTTTCATCCGGGATCGACGCCCCAATTGATCGTTTCGCCGACAGCGACCGCCAGCGATCCGGACCGAGAGCTCATTTCTCTTGCGACCGCGACGCTTCTCGCGACGCCCGACGGGAACGATGAGCGGTTGCAGGCGGATACGAGCGGCACTTCGATTTTAGCCTCCTACGACGCAACGTTTCGACAACTTGCCCTGCAAGGGCCTGACACGCTGGAGCACTTTGTTCAAGTCCTGAGAAGCGTGAGTTACACAAATACCTCCGCCGACCCGTCACTCGAGCCACGCTCCGTCGACATCGTCTTTAGTGACGCATTCGGCCGCGGTCCTCTGGCTCGATCTCTCATATCACCCGTTCTATCCGCAGCGAGCATCTCTGGTAACGTCTACGCCGACGTCAATAATAACGGAATCAAGGACCCTTCGGAAATCGGGCTTCCCAACGTGCCCATTATGTTGACGGGCCCGGTCGCAGCAACCGTTTCCACGACTGCCGACGGCACGTACGTCTTTCCAAACTTGCCGCCTGGTGTCTACCACCTTGCCGAGCAACACCCGGTTGCTTTTGTGGACGGCAAGGTGTCCGTCGGCCAACCGGCCCCGGCCAACACCGACGCCAATCGTTTCAGTGATCTTGTTCTGGAAGCCGGGACCTCGGCGACGGGTTACAATTTCGGAGAACGGGGCCTGCGAGCCGAATTCGTGACGAAACGGATGTACCTCGCTATTTCTCCTCCGGCTTCGCAGATCGTGGCCGAATACACGACCGTGGAAACTCAGCGCGTCTTCTTCCGTTCGAATAGCGATGTGAATGTATCGATCACGGCGAGCGGCGAGGCCGAATCGTTCGACGTCGAGCTCTATTCCGAATCCATGTTGCCGGTCGCCATCGTTCACGGAGGAACGGAGCTCAACACACGTCTAGCGGAAGGCGAGTCCTATTTGCTTTACGTGGCGCCGACTTCAACGGCCGACAATCGTCCCATACATATTGAGCTGACGCGACGACTGGCGGAAATCGATCAGGCCGCCGATCGGACGGACCCTCTTTTTCCGGACGTCAATCGCGACGGTCTGGTGACTCCACTCGATGCACTGTCGGTCATCAATCTACTCAATTTCGCCCCGGACCAGCAGTTATCGGGTGACCCGACACGCTTGCGGCGGTCCGACATCAGCGGTGACTCGCGACTTGACCCGATGGACGCACTGATCGTTATCAATTACCTGAATCGGCCCAACTCCTCAACTCAGTCGGCAGGTTCCGGACCCGGTGAAGGAGAAATGGCTCGCC
>CAYNDU010000188.1:2493-9694 GCA_964395615.1 uncultured Pirellulaceae bacterium
GGGCAACAGGAAGAACGAACCCGATGATGGCGGCGCCGTGACGGCAATTGACGAGCAACAACTGGAACGGTTGATGACCGCCCACGGAGCGGCGCTGACACTGTACGCCCGGCTGTGGTGCCATTCGCCGGAAGATGCGTTGCAGGAGTCACTCGTGGAGCTGTTGCGCCAGGATCCGGCACCGGCCCAGCCGGTAGGCTGGCTCTACAAAACAGTCAGGCGTCGAGCCATGAATGTGGCTCGTTCCGAGCGTCGACGGGCGGACTACCGGTGCCGAGCTTCGAGGGAGCGCGAATCATGGTTCCTGCCGGACGTGGACCGACTCGAACGGTTGGACGTGAGATCTTACCTGGAACTCCTCCCGAGCCTCGAGCGCGAAATCGTCGTTGCCCGCATCTGGGGCGAACTGACTTTCGAGCAGATCGCTCAGCTGGTAGACCGACCGACGAGTTCAGTGCACCGCGCGTATCGCACAGCATTACGACACATGGGCGCACAGATGGCGTCCAACGAGAACGACGTGAGAAATAACCATGAATCCGGAATTTCCGTCACCTGGCGACCCGCGTAACGACTCGCCGGCAGATTTAGACCGCGTCGAACGGCGCCTTCGTCAGTTCCGCCCGCGCCCGGCAGAACTGAACCTGGCAGAAGTCTCTCGCCAGGCGGCTTTCGGACCGTCGAGCCTCGTCGTCGGTCGCTCAACGCCGTCATCTCAACACCGTGCGCGTGCTCAATGGATGCGAACGGTGGCAATTGCCTGGTCGTTCGGAGCGATCGCCGGCGCCGCCGTTGCCGTGTTTCTTGTCGACCGGCACACCCTGTTCGATGGCCGTGGAAAGGTCACATCGTCGGATCCGCGGGCAGAAACACAACTTACGATCGACCCGATGGAGTCTTCTCGGCAGGACGACTCCGCCGTCGCTTTCTCGCGACGGTCCGATTCGGAGCTGCCACGCCCTATGCCTCCATCGCCTCTGGTTGCGCTGGACCCAGCGATCTCGCTTGCAATCATGGACGACGATCCGCGGTTCCGGCTGCGAGCCGGTGATTGGGTGCGTCCGACGGCCCACTCGTCATTGGACGTGCGCAGCGAGTTTTCTTCCGACAACTTGACCGTGCCGAACGGGCCGGATGTGGAGATCAACCGACTCAACGCGTTGGACGACGCAGCAAGGGATGTTCCGGTGACTGTTCGACGTCTGATGCGCGAGTTACTGACTCACGATACCGGTTCAGTTCTCTGATCGGCAGTTCGACATTCTAGCTACCACACCTGCCAGGCAACCTCTACAGGAGAATATTACGATGAACGTCTGGACCGAAAGAACGGGAATGATCGCCTGGATCCTCGGCGTTTGCGTCCTCTGCGTGGGAACGAACGCCGAGACTCGGGAACCGATCGTTGGGGTGGCGCCCGTTGATGCGCCCGTTGATGCGCCCGTCGTGCCGGCCGAAAGGAAAAACGGTTGGCTGAGCCAACGTGATGAAGAAACGGGCCGTCGTCTCGAAACGATGGAAATGACGCTCTACCCGGCCGACGAACCGCAGCCGGCCTTGCAACACCGATTTATCCCCGATGAATATGAACTCAAGGACGGAAACGCGGCCATCTACTATCTCAAGGCACTTGGATTTCTCGAACAGTCGGGCGTTCGACAGCGACTTGAAAAGTTTCAGCGTGACGCATCGGCGCGTGCCATAAAGGAAGGATTATCGGCCGACAACGTTCCGCCCGGCTCCTGGGGGCGAATGCCACCGCAGGACTTGCCGATCGAGCGGGTCAAGGAATACCTGGGCCTGACATCCTTTCAGACGGGCTTTTTACGCGAAGCAGCTGCCCGCGACCGATTTGACATGGACCGGAAAATGAGTCAGATCAAGGATCCGATCTCGTACTTGCTCCCCGAGATCCAGACAATGCGGCAGCTGGCTCGCACGCAAAGCCTGCGTTGCCGGTTGGCCATCGCCGAAGGGCGGATCGACGACGCGATGACGATAACCGGTCAGCAGTTCGCCATGGCGCGACATCTAGGTCAAGACGAGTTCCTTGTTTCGAACCTGGTCGGACTTGCGGTCGCACAAATTGCCTGGAATGACGCTCTCTTTCTTGTGCAACAGTCGGACACACCGAATCTGTACTGGGCCCTGGCCTCCATGCCGAAATCCCTGGTCGACATTCGGAAATCGATGGCCGGCGAGCGGCAGTTCCTTTACGCACAGGTCAAGATCCTCCGAGAAGTTGACGCGACGCCGCGCCCGGCCGGATATTGGCAAGATTTTCTTGACCGTTTGGTGACGCAGCTCGGAGGGCTGGAAGGTGAATTTGGCCTGCCGTCCTCTTTATCAGATCCCCTGGTGGCTCGCGCAGCGATCTCCACGTATATCGTGGGCGCTTTCCCCGGGGCACGTGACTACCTCATCACCGAGTTGGGTATGGATCCCAAACGCGTCGCAGCTCTCCCGACGGCCCAAGTCGTGATGCTCGCGGCCGTACGATTCTATGATCAATGGCGAGACGAGTATTTCAAGTGGACCTACTTGCCTCTATGGCAGATCCAAGGGCGCGAAGAGTTCAAGAATGTTGACAAACGGATGCGGCAGGCGGTCGAGCGGTACGGTTTGTGCGGTATGCCCGCCCAGTTGCTACTTCCGGCAGTACAGGCGGTGCGAACCGCGGAGGCGCGCATGGATCATGCCATTACCATGCTACAAACCGTGGAAGCGATTCGCATGTATGCCGCCCGGCATGAAGGCCGTCTTCCCGCCACGCTCGATGACCTTCCGGTGCCTGCCCCCGTGGCGATCTTTACCGGAAAACCGATTCAGTATCGGCTGCGTGGGGATCGAGCGGTTCTCACCGGATCCGCGTTTCCCGGCATCCGGCACCAACTTGTGCTTCGAATGGGAAGTGTCGAGGAGTAAAGTGGTTAGCCGTCGCCCATGAATTGGACACGTGGCGTCTTGAAGCAGGTTCGGACCCTCAGACGCCCGCCCCAGTGTAAACGCCGCGGTTACCGAAGACGGACCGATTGCGTACTAAGTGACAGAGTCATCAAGGGAGAACGCTCATGAAAACGCACGACCATCGTACACGGGACTGGTTTCGCGCACGAATGATCGCCTACACAGTACCGCTGTCGCTCTTCGTTGCGGCGACGGTGTCCGCCGAGGACATGCGATCGCCGGCCGAGGCAGTACGGCCGTTTGTCAGTGAAACAACGGCGCTGGTCCTCAGGGTCGATACGGCCCGCCTTCGTCTTCCCCCCTTGGAGCGTCTCAAAGAGGCCATGACAACGGAGGTCCAGGCTGGCTACCAAGGCCTGGTCGGCCAGGGCGAGGTATTTTTGCGACAGGTGCGAGACCTGGTAAATTCTCAGCCGGTTTACGCGACCGTGGGTATTCCGATTTCACAGTCTCGCATCGCTGCATTTGCGTTCGTTGAAACACCTCCAGGCGATCGCGGGCAAACGCTGATCGGGTTCTTGAAAGGAGCAGGGAAGGTCGAGGCCGTCGTACACGGTGATTACGTGGTGACGACGCCGGTGCCGCGGACGAACGTTGAACAGGCTCTCGCCCTGGCTCCCCCTAAAGATCGCCCGGAGATCGCCAGTGCATTCGCCTCCGTTGCCGAGTTTCCCGTTCAGTTATTGCTGGTTCCGCCGGCATACATTCGACAGACAATTACAGAATTGTTGCCCGAGCTCCCCAAGCAGCTCGGCGGAGGCTCGAGCACGATCGTAACGGAGGGCCTGCAATGGGCGGCCTTTGGGGCCGATCCAGGAACGCTACGCGCCAAACTCGTGATCCAATCCGCCTCCGAATCGGCCGCAAAGCGATTGGCGTTGCGGCTACCACAGATGGCGCGGTCGGCCTACGAAGCGGCGCCGCAACTCAAGAACCAGATACCACCCGACCTGTTCCAATCCGCTATCGGTACGAAACCTCTCCCCGTAGAAGGGAATCGGATTGTGCTCACACTCGGGGGTGATCGGCAGTCCGTGGCCCACGCAAGACTCCTGGGATTGCTCGCCACGGCTCTGGACCAATACGCTCGCCGATCTGAGCGGCAAAACAAATTCAAGCAGCTCCTCTTAGGAATCCACAATTACTTCAATGTTTACCGGAGCTTGCCCCCGGCGTCACAGCACCGTGATCAGAATGGAAAGCCGCTGCTGAGTTGGCGTGTTCACATTCTCCCATTTGTGGAACAGCAAGGCCTTTATGAACAATTCCACTTGCACGAACCATGGGATAGTGAGCATAACAAGAAACTACTTACGAAGATGCCGGCAATCTATTCAAACAAACCGAGATTGCCGGTTCAACAGACCGCATCGAAACCGGGCTACACTACGTTTCTGGCGCCTGTCGGCAAGGGTACGGTGATGGGTGGCAGCAAGCCGACGAAATTCTCCGATATCCGCGATGGGACCAGCAATACCGTGATATTGGTCGAAGTGAGTCCCGATCGAGCCGTGCCTTGGACGGCCCCGGATGATTTCCGATTCGAAGCAAAAGACCCCGGCAAAGGGCTCGCCGTCGGACCGAACGGACTGTGGCTTTGCGCTCTCTGTGACGGGAGCGTTCACATGCTGCAACGCACGATCCCTGCCGAGTCAATCCTCCATCTCTTTCAGATGGCCGACGGCCATCCAGTCGATCTCAGCAAGTATTGATGGTTGCCGGCCGCGAACATTTCGCAGTCGCCAGACTACGACGTGATCGCCGTCTGATGCAGGTCATTCCATCAGGCGGCCCGGTGAGGACCGCGCCGAATACCGTGGGACACCGGGTATACGTTCGGATCGGTGAACCACAGGCTCAGCCATTTGAAGAACGTGCATCCAGATCGAGTATTGCCGGTCAGTGAGTGAGCACATCATGCAACGGCTGCAATGTCCGCATTGTCGAATGCGCCCGTCACAGAGCACGCGTCACAGAGCACCCGTCACTGAGCGCCCTTCACAGAGCGCCTGTCGGTTGGCGCCCAGGCAATTCATCCTATCCTTCGTCGCGGTCTCTTTCCCGCTCGCGGTCACCGTCGCGATGTTCTCGTTCTCGTCCTTCTCGCGCGTCCGGCCGTCGGTCCTGTTGGCGGCGGTGCAGTTCACCCATTTGTCGGGCCAGCGTTCCGACCGCTTCTGCCTTATCCGCATTTCCAAATTCGCGCCATAGCCGCGAGGCGAGGCCGAGGATTTCAGCCTGGGCACCCGGTTTCGGTGCTCGACTGCGGATCGTCTGTGCCTCTCGATCACGTCGACCTTCAAGAGTCACCTCGCGAGCTCGAATCGCCAATTGCAGAAGCTCGGCCGCATCACCCTTGTTCGCTTCGCGCAGGGCCGGTAGGGCGAGCTTCATCACCTCCAACTGCCGCATGGCAACCGCCCGTTCATTGTCATGGCCGGCTCGCGGCGTTTCGCCGATTTCTCTCCGCACCGCTTGGGCAATCTTCTGAAGATGTTCCACCTCTTCAAATTTCCGAATCGCGCGAAGTGCCTCGATACCGTGCTCCAGCCCCTCCAGGACTCGGCGCAGATCAACACGTGGCCGGTCGCGATCCTGCCCGTCACGCCGTCGTACATCCGATCGCCGATCCGATTCACGTTCACGCCCTTCAGCATGTTCGCGTTCACGATCGCGTTCTCGAGCTTCACCTCGTTCGCGTTCACTCTCTTCGCGGTCTCGCTCGCGCTGAGCTCCTTCCCGGTGCTCCGCACGTTCGGCTCGCTCGCGATTCGAGCCCTCTTCACGCCCTCGTTCGCGCTCGCGTTGCTGAGCCATCGCTATCAGCAGCGGCACGCAACCGACGACGAGCAAAAAGGCCGTCACGCGAACCAGGTAGGATCGTCGAGGCGTAGAGATTTCTTTCTTCATCGAACTTTCCTCCAGAAGATAGAGTTGAGGTGGGAAACGCCCGCCGCCCACCACAGGCATGAATACTCAAGGAAGTACGACCGGGTCCGAAATCAAATTGCCAACGCCACACGCGTCAATTAACTGGAACGCATCAGACAACCTGGCTGGATCGGTAACATCAGTCTACCCGTTGGGCGCGCACAATCAAGCAACCCATTGCCCTTTCAACCAATGGATTCTGCCGGCCGTTGACCGTAGAATAACGGAAACCAGTGTCGGAGTCGCGCCCCGTCCATAATGGGGTCGCCGACTCCGCTCTTGACCACACTCACACACTCGATCAGGGGATGAGAAACACCATGCATCGTCGAGCTTTCCTTCAAACGGCCGGAGTCGCCGGATTGACGGCAATGTTGAGTCGACCTCTACAGGCGTTGCCCAGCGACAGCCGCTATCTGAAAACGATCGGCCTGCAGCTTTACACGCTGCGCAATCAACTGAAAGCCGACGTGCCCGGGACATTGAAGGCCGTCGCCGATGCAGGCTATGTCCAGGCCGAGTTGATGGGCGTCAGTGAGGTCGATCAATATGTTAGCGCGGCGCGCGACGTCGGACTGAAAATCACGTCGGCCATGTTCGATTGGAACACGATTGTCACGCCCGACAAGAAAGGTACGCCTCCATTCGACGAGGCACTTGGAGCGGCCGTCAAACACGGCTTCCGGTTTCTCGTCATCCCCTATGTCGGTAAGGGCCACCGCGAAACAGAGGATCAACTCAAACGGCTGGCCGAGCGGGCGAATCGGGCAGGCGAAAAATGCCGAGCGGCCAAGGTTCAACTCTGCTACCATCATCACTCGTTCGAATTCAAGAAGCTGCCGAGCGGAAAGTCTGGCTGGGACGTCTTTGTCGAAGAGTTTGACCCACAACTGGTGAAATTCGAAATCGATGTTTTTTGGGCCGCTATCGGCGGCAATGAACCGGCCAAGTTGCTCCGTGGCCTCAAGGGCCGGGTCGCCCAAGTGCATCTGAAAGATCTCCTCAAAGACGTACCGACGAATTTTGACGAGTCGACCGTGCCGCACGATGCTTTTCAGGAGCTGGGCGATGGACGACTTAATTGGAAGGAGATCCTCAAAGCGGCCGAAGATGCCGGTGCAACGCAGTGCCATGTCGAACAAGATCAATCGCCCGATCCCATAGCAAGCATCGGACAGAGCATGCGGTACCTGAAGGGCTGATCGCTCGGTCTATCCATGGCGGGTGCCATGGGCGTCCCTGGGTGCGGGAACGGGCTCGCGTAGCGGTTGGGCTGAGCAAGGTGTTCACTGGAGATTCCAAC
>CAYNDU010000189.1:0-9666 GCA_964395615.1 uncultured Pirellulaceae bacterium
CCAATGATCCCCAAGAACTCGAGCGCCCGGAGACGAACGATGGGATGCGTATCGGAGGCAAGCGGCTCGACCTGGCTGACCAATTCGAGTGCTTCCTGGCCAAACGCACTACATACCATGGCTCCCCAGTAACGCTGCATTGGATCGGGTGACCGTAATGCCGCTCGGATTTCCGATCGCGCTTCGTCGTAGGGCAGCAGTGCGAGGTCGGCAATATCGACCAGCCTTTCAATGTGCCGGCGATGTTCCTGACCGAACACAACTGGATTACTCATGGCGTTCTTCACGAGAAAACTTTCCGGATAGAAGCTCAGATCGGGTAGCTGCTTGACGATCCGTTGCAAGCGGCCTCTCAGGTCGACCAGTGTCTTGGCGAACTTCGGGTCACCAGCCAGGTTTCTGGTTTCGTACGGATCCGTCTCCAGGTCATAGAGCTGTTCGACCGGCTTGGCTTCGTAGAAACTTAGTGCAGGGCCGCTCAGCTTGCCGGCTTTCCAAAGGTCACGCCATTCCGTGTAGGCCAGGTTCTTATACCGATAGTTGTTCTGCAGTCCGTCCGGCAGGTAGGGCTGATAGCACCGAAGGTAATGGAATTTCCCCTTGTGGAGCGATCGAACCAGGTCGTACTTCTCGTCGAATCGGTCCGCATACCCAAAGGATTCGTCTCGGGAGTTCAATTCCTGTCGACGAACGCCGGTGCCCAGGAAGGGACGTCCGTCAACCTGGCTGGGCGGCGTTATGCCGGCCAGGTGAAGTACGGTAGGTCCAAAGTCGATGAAACTAACGGATCCCTTAATGCGTTCGCCCAGGCTCGCATCGACCAGGTTCCGGAAGTTTTGAGGAATACGAATCACCAGGGGGACATGCAAGCCGCGGTCGAAAAGATAGCCCTTGCTTGCAGGCAACACTCCACCATGATCGCCAAAATAGAAGACAAACGTGTCTTCCAACAGGCCATCCTCTTCGAGTTGTGACACGGTATCTGCGACGATACGATCAACGTCTGCCATGCGATCGAGGTACCGGGCATGCGTGTAACGGAAGAGACGGGTGTCGGGATAACAGTCCGCCAGAGGTACCGCTTGAGGATCAGCGGCCGTCTTCTGGTTTTCGTAATTCTCCCGACTGAAATGGAGAGAACTTTCGTGCGAAACGGGATGCGACTGCATATGAAAGAACGGCTGCGCTTTGTCCGGCCGGTTTCGCCAACTCGCCGTCCTCGACGACTCGTCCCAAACTCCGTCACCCTCGATGGCGTTATAGTCTTTCTTCGAGTTGTTCGTCGTGTAATACCCGGACCGGCGCAGGTAGGCCTGGAACATGTTCAGGCCCTCGGGCATGGGCGCCAGCTGGTAGCGGCGGTGAAATTGAGTGCCGATACGCGGGCCATAACAACAGGTCGCCAACGTTGTTCGCGCAACCGAACAGACGGGGGCGTTACTGAAGGCGTGATCAAAAGTGAGCCCGTGAGCAGCCAGCGATTCGATGGCGGGCGCTCCCGCACCGCCCGGAAAAAAGTGTCGCAGGTAGTGGATCGAATTGTCTTCGGAAACAATCCAGACAAAGTTGGGGCGATCGGCCGCCGTGAGGAGCGGAACGAATGTGCAGAACAAAAATAGTGCCGGCAATGCGCGACGGATCATGACAGGTTACTCGCGTGGTTCCAGGTCAAGGGAGAAGGACAGGACCATAGCGGCTCCATCCAATCATCGGCCGAGTCGGTGTACAGCGGCCGCGGGACCCTTGATTCTACCAGATGCGGATCGCTCTGTGGGGGCTAACGCGAACAGGCCTTGGCCGTGATGGAGAGCCGCGTGTTGCCGGACGATTCAGGCCAGGCGACCTGATGCAGTGATGTGGCGCCCCGGCAAGTTGTGTGACAACATCTGAACGCCGTCAGACGGGCCGGAGGCTGGATCATGCTGGAGCTTCCGGTCACAACCATCGAAAAGAAAAGGAGATGAACCAGCGGAGTGGTCAGGGATGGAGTGGGACGGCCGGATCGTAGCCCGCGCCGACCTGGTCTTGCAATCGCTCGAATAGGTACCTGGTCACATGACAGTATTCCTCGTTGACGCCCAGGAAGTCGCCGGTCGAGGCGATGCCGGCTCCAACACATCCGCCGGCACAGTGTTCTAATGCTGGACAACCGTGGCAACTCGTCAGGTTGTCGACGTTGCGAGAACGGATGTTCTCGATCTTTTCCGGAAAATAGACGATGTCCCCTGCGTCGGCGTCCCACACTCCGTAGATCAGGTCCTGAAACATTCCGTCCCCACGGTTCATCATGTCGCAACACGAAACGTAGCCGTCCGGCGTCAAATGTGGAGCCGGTAGCAATGCGCGACAATTCACTTTCACCGATTCGTCAAAATTGACCGTGAAGATCGTCCCGTAATGGACTCCCCGCTGTTGACCATATCGGCGAGCCTCGAGGAACTGATCTGCGAAGTGTTGCAGTTCCGGCATCCCCTTCCAGCGAATGACGAAGTTGACCCACGGGTAGGCATAGATGGCAATGATCCCATTATCGGCCGCGTAGTCGATCAGGTCCTGTTGGCGATCGACGCTGTCGCTTGTAATTGTGGGACGCAGTCCGAGGCGAGTGCGACCGGCGGACCGAATGCGCTGAACGTTTCGGTCGATGGTCGAGAAACTTCCCGCGCCGCTTCGAGTCTGTCGCTGGCGGTTTTGAATGTCTTCGGTGCCGTCGAGCGAAAGCCAGAGCATATCGATGTGATCGGAAATCCAATCGGCGACTCGCGTCGGAAAGAGGCCGTTGGACTGCAATTCCAGGTACAAGTCCTTTCCGGCGATCGACTGCGCGTACTCTACGACTTCACGCATTCGATCGAAGGCAAGTGTCGGCTCGCCGTTCGCGAAAAGCCGAATACCACGCGAATCCGTGTTTCGAAAGAAGTCGTCGATCCCGCGTTTTGCAAACGCGAGATCGATGATCTGCTGAGCCGGTTCGCCTTGATCATCTGTGGACTGTCGGTGCTTCAGTTTCTTGGAGTGGATCGGACAGTAGATGCACCGCATGTTGCAACTGTCGTTGAAGAATATGCTGATCAGGTTCTTGCGAAAGTGTCCCATGAGCGCTCGCCTCGCCTTGCCTGTTCGTTCAGTAATGAACCACTCTTTCCGTCGACGCGTCCGGCTTATGCATTGCTTCGCGAAACAACCAGGGACGCCAGTGTATTGACGTTCTCGAAGTTGTCGCCTGTGATGTCGGCACGGCCGACCTTGATGCCGAACTGCTTCTCGAGATACATCACAATCTCAACAATGGCCAGTGAGTCGACGAACCACTCCTCGAGAAGATTCGTGTCGTTCGTCAACTCGGCATCCTGGTTCGGGTATTCCGTTTCCAGGTAGGTGCGAATCGTGTCGGAAACGGATTGCGGATCGACCAGTTGTTGTTGGGTCATTGTGTTTTCTCCTTTGCGTGGTTGAGTGACTTTTCGTTCGTTCTTCCGGTTGCGACGAAGTAGATAGATGTCGTGAAGGCAAATGGGGCCGGCGGATTGGCCCGGATGACTCGCTTCATCTGCATCTACTCCGGGATGTATTGTGGTGAATCTTCGATCGATTTCGTGACGGCGGGAGGCGGTGGTTCGGGAACGGCTACGTTGGACTGAGGGCCGTGCCAGTCGCCGCTGGACAGGGCACGTCGAGCGCATCGGCGGCCTCCCAGTTGGCCGCCCATTGCTTGAGTGTCGGGTAGTCGTTCTTGCCGCTGGCGGTCTTGGGCAATGAATCGACAACGTGAATCGTGTGTGGAACGAGGTAGGAAGCAAGTTGTTGTTTGAGTTGGCGTCGTAAGCATTCGGGCGAACTCCACTCGCGGTTCGGTACGACGAACAGAACAAGGCGAGTTCCATGCTCATCGTCAGGCAGGCCGACCAGCGCGCAATGATCCACGGTTTCTGTGGCGAAAACCGGTTCCTCCACTTCGCGCGCACTCAGTCGAAACCCCTGGCATTTGATCTGTCCGTCCTTGCGCCCAACGAAATGAAGATACCCGTCCTCATCGCGATAAACGATGTCTCCGGAATAGACCACCGGCTGCCCAAGGATTCGCTCGCCGGAAACGAACGGGTCCTGCCGAAACACGTCTCGCGTCTTGGCCGGGTCGTTCCAATAGCCCTGTGCAATCACTCCGCCACGATGAACCAGCTCGCCATGCTCGCCCGGTCCGCACGGGCGGCCTTCATGATCCAATACCAGGATGTCCACGTCCGGTATCGGGATTCCGATCGAGGTTTTCTTCTCGCGGAGCTTGGCGGGAGGCAGATAGGTGGACCGAAACGCCTCGGTCAGCCCATACATGAGCACGATTCGCTCGGGCCCCAAATGGTCGATCATGCGATCCAGTACCGTGACCGGTATCGCTCCGCCCGAATTCGTTACGTAACGCAGATGAGGCAACGGACGTTCGGAAAGATGACACCGACGACTGTAGAACTCCGCCCAGATCGGTGGAATTCCGGCAAGGCCGGTCACATGCCGGTCTTCAAGGAGTTGGATCACGTCGTTAGCAAAGAATGAAGGGCACGTGACGAGGCTGCCATGAACGAACAGCATCGACATCAGCTGGTTCAAGCCGTAGTCAAAATTGAACGGCAGGAGTCCCAGCAATCGATCGTCGGCTCGGTTGTTAAGATAGTGCGTCACTATCTGGGCGCCACGAACGAGATTCTCGTGGGACAGGGCAATGCCCTTGGGGATGCCTGTCGAACCGGATGTGTAGACGAGAACGGCCAGGTCGTTACTCAGTACACGCGGTAACGGCGAACTTCCTTGCGGCCCCGTTCTCTCCTCATCCGATCGGGCGATCGTCTCGGGCAAAACCAGCGTTCGCTCCCCGGCGTTTGATTTGCTGAGTCGTTTTGCGGCCGGCCGGTTGGCCAATACCCACTTCAATTGAGCGTCGCACACGATGTGCTCAACTTGTGGATTGCGTAACTTCGGATGCAAAACGACGGCGATTCCGCCCGCCTTCAGAACTCCGAAGATTGCCAAAACCGTATCCAGATTGTTGAACGAGACGATCCCAATCCGATCGCCTGGCTCGACACGGAGACGATCGATAAGGTGATGCGCGAGCGACTCACTTCGAACGGCCACTTGTCGGTAGCTGGCAGCATCTTGATGTTCGATGATGAACGGATGCTCGGGTCGACGGTCACACGCTCGGTCCAACAGGTCAACAACGGTCAAGCCGGGCGAGGTTAACATCGCACGCGTCCTTCTGCTTGGGTGGGTAGTCGGTTGACGAGCGGCACCGGTAGTGGCCCGTCTCCTGATTCAGGCTGCGACTCAGGCAGCCAGTTTGTTTGTGGCCCTGTTGGAGGCCGGCGAAACGCTGCCGCCGAGTCTGTCTGAAGATTCGTCGAGCGTAGGCGCAGTGCTCAAGTGGTTCTTAAAATGGAGGGTGTGCGTTGGCTATGCTGTTTGTGTAGCGTGTGATGTTTATGTCGGTCGCACGCGTTCTATGTTGCCTGGGCGATGCGGACCGCGACGGCCGGTTGGCTACCAGTGGATGCCCAGCCCTCGGAGGATCAACCGGGAGAGGTCCCATACGCTGCTGCCGTCGCGAGGCCGCGCGTAAATAACAATGAGCGAATAGTATTGCAGGGTCAGGTAGACGGCCCCGGCATCGAGCACGTTGCGCCAGCCGCCGGTCCACGGCTTGCGACGGTTCTTGTTTTTGAGCAGGTAGATCTGACAAATCGAGATTCCGACAGCCAGCATGAAAAAGTAAGGCCAGGTGCTCAGCACGTATTCCACGTTTTCCCATCGCAGGCCCCGGTAGAAGAGCCGCTCGCTGACGTGGCCCCAAGTGAGGTTGCCGATGCAGGCGGCGGCCAGAGTGGCTGCGAAAATTCGCACGTTGCGGTTCCAGCGAGCGCACCCGAAAAAAACGGGGTAGTAGAACGCGCGGACGAGGAATTCGCGGTAATGAAACGTATAACGCGACCAGAAACTGACCAGGTTGGTGGCCATCCATGGTTTGTCGAAATAGGCATCTACCCGATACCCGCAAACTCGCCAGATCCCGACCTTAAAGTGCACGACGCCGCCCCACAGGAACAACCATCGAAACATGTCGAGCATGGTGGTCGCGAGCACGGACACGGTGGCAATTTCTTCGCCGGCCATGAAGTGTTCGACCAACCGCGTAACTCGGGCAGAATAGACAGGGACGCCGAGGTATTCGAAAAAATTACAAGCGGCGAATCGGCACCAGTCACCGAAGACCAGGTAGAGCAGGGCGATCGCCCAGAGCTGCAGTCCGCTTCGAACCAGCCGGTTCTTGTCTTCACAAAGGAAACTGTTGTGGACGTACCGATAACCCTGGCCGGTGGCAACCCCCCACGTCCAGTTGGGCAGGATGCCGGGAGAGAAAAAGACCGGAAGGTACTTGCCGAGCGACACATCCTTGGGTACCTGGCCGTCCTTGTAGTCGATGTGGTAGAGGATTAGCCGTTCCCACTGCCAGAAGAACAGCAGGACGCCCAATGCCAGATTGATTTCGTTCCCGTGCAAGCCCTGCACCACGGCCAGTGAACAGACGACGATCATCGCCGATTGGACGGCCATCGTCCGCAGGATGCGCGCGGCCGCAGGTCGGTTCATAAGCCACCGGACGGGACCCTGGTATACGACCCAGAGGCCAACTGACAGGCACAGCCAAAGAAGAATGGTGTGGCGACTGAGTGCCGATGCCGGTTCCCAAGCCACTAGACCGCTCGTCGCCGCCATGACGGCGAAGGCGAGCGTGTTGCGGCGAACGGGATGAAGGATCATGAAGGTCAGCAGGTGAGCGCAGAAAAGACCGGCCAGGGCCGAAGTGCCGTAGAGCACGCCGACTCCGACCATCGTCCAGAAAACGGTGGCCGGTTGTTTCCATCTCAGCGGAAGAAAGTAGGAACTCAGGAAGGACGCCAGGACAACCAGTAGCAAGCCGAGGCGCTCGTTGTCATTGGAAGTAAAACGCTGGACCAGGGAAATCGTGATGTTGCAGTCGACATTTGCGTCACTGTCAAACACGTGATCAAAATGGACGCCTGCGCCCCGAGCGACCTGTTCGGGTAGCGGGGCGTGGATCCAATTGGCGGCGTAGGTGAAGAGATAGGCATAAAGGGCTAGCATGCCGACAACGGCCACTACGATTCGCCAATCGTGACGGTCGTTATGGCGGCGCTGATCGTCGGTGACGCCGGTGTTGTGAAGCAGGCTGGGCACGAACGAAATCCGAAACGAATAGGGAACAAACTCCACAGGTCATGACCCGGAACACGTCGTCTAGATCTGCTTCCTCGAAGAGGATACGTACGTCCGAGTTCGAAAACATAGCTTGCAAACGGCTGACGGTGATGTTGAGTGGGCAACGAACGGTCGCATCAAGTTGCTTACCGGCAACTTGATGCGAAAAGGCAACGCGATGCGTGCTGTTTCGGGCGGCACTGATCGTTGCAGTAGTACGCATCATGCAAGACTCGCGAATCTGCGATTACGTTTTGACATTCTGCACTCGTAACGTACGCTTTCGTAGAGACCTAGTTAGTGACTGATTTTCTGCCAGAAACCACAAATGGATGGACAACACGGCATGGTCGCCGATACCCTCGCCTGCTGACACTTCGACGACCCGGCCTCCCAAGTTGTGTTCATTTTCGCTCCTGAAGAGAGTTCCTGATATGAGCCCTGTACAAGTACATCATGACGGTTCCGGACGTCGCCCAAATACCGGCGTTCCTCGGCGTAGCCGTCGTCGTCGACTCGGTGCGGCGGTCGTTGAGTTTGCCGTCGTGGCGCCGATCATGTTCCTCTTGACGTTCGGGTCGATCGAACTCGGCCGCCTGATCATGGTCGGCCAGTTAGTCGAAACGGCTGCAGCCGTCGGCGCAAGGGAGGCTGCCAAGTCGGGAACGAGCGCTTCATCGGAAGTTCAGAACTTCATTACCAGTTATCTTCAGAATGCAAGTGTGCCGTCGGCGGCTGTGACGGTGACGGTCTCGCCGAGCGATCTGAGTTCCCTGGACGCCGGAACCGAGATCACGGTCGGCGTGCAGGTCGACTTCGACGACGTTACGTGGTTGCCTCCGTTGTTTGTGTCGTCGGGCACGCAGGTTCAGGCGTCAGCAGTCATGTCGCGGGAATGAACCGTTGGGACAAAGCCATATCGGGTGAGAACACAATGTAGGGTTCCTGCAAGGGAAGAGTGAGACAAGAAATGCTGGAAGCAACATCACGAACGATTCAAAATGCTGGGACGGCCGATACGACTTTGGCCGTGGACGGCAGCGAGACCCGTCGATGGCAAGTTGCCTTGGTCTGCACTGCTGTCCTGGCCCTGGCTACTGCCTGGATGTGCGCTGCCTGGGGACCGTTGCACGGCGCCTTGGCCGCCAGCCAAATTGCGGAAACGTCCGCCGTTCGCGTGATGTTACTGGCCGGCGCGGCTCCCTGGCTGCTGCAGGTATTGGCTGCCACCGCCCTGGTGGCCGCAGCACTTCTACCAAGATTGAAGAGAGATTGGACCCCGCTCGCGTTTGCCTTCGGCTGTGCACTGGCCGCTGGATTCGTGTTCTGGGGAGGATGGACGTACATCCTCTGGGGAACGGACCCTCAACAAGCTGTCCTGGAAGTGACCGCTCGCTCACTGGCTATCAAGCTCGGCGGCGGCACTCTCCTGGAATCCATGCTGTACCGATTCGTCGGTCCGCTCGTTTGTCCGCTCACGCTGAGCGGACCGCTGGTCATGCAGGGTTGGAGCTTCCTGTGGGCCGGCCTTTCATCGCTCCTGATCGTCTGTTACTGGACGTGGGGAGCGGGATTCTGCAATATCCGTTCCGAATGGGAACGGCCGACCGTACGGGGAACGGGATGGCTGTTTTTGGTGATTGTGGGTTATACATCACCGGCCTGGTTGCGATTGCTGACAGTTGCTGCCGGGATGGGTTAATCTGTGCCTTTGCCGCGAGAGAATATTTATGAGAATTAGACACCATCGGACGAGACAGCACCGCCGCGGGGCGGTCCTGGTCATGTTCGCCTTACTCGTGATCTTCCTGTTCGTGCTTGTCGCGTTCTGCGTCGACATAGGCTACGTGCAGTTTGTTCACCGCGAACTCCAAACTGCCTCGGATTCGGCCGCCTTGGCCGGTGCCCGGGCCCTGGTAACCAGCGAGGGAGAAAGCAATCCGGTCACCGCGCAACAACTGGCGCTCTACTATGCCGGAAAAAACACATCAAGCGGTTGGGGTAGCATTGTGCTGGACCCCGAAAACGACCTGGTAGTCGGTGACTACGACGTCGATGCCAATTCCTTTTCCGCCAGCAACGTCGATCCCCTGGCTCTTCGTGTGGCCGTGCGACGAATGCAGGATCGTGAAACAGGAGTGCGACTGTTCTTCGGACCGGTTGTCGGTCTCGATGAAGTGAATGCGGAAGCCGTCTCGGTAGCTGCACTACTTCCCACCACAGAAGCTCCGATCGTGCCGATGGCACTGAAAGACAGCGGGTTTGGAACCGTGGTCGAAGGAGTTGGTGACGATTATGGACCGTCCTCGCCCGCCAATGGCGACTCATTCGCCATCGGTGGAGAAGTGATCATCCGTGTCTTCGCGAGCATCTACCGCGACAGACGAATAGACA
>CAYNDU010000190.1:0-9635 GCA_964395615.1 uncultured Pirellulaceae bacterium
GCAGCCGTCTCCACCTCCGTCAAGCGTATAGGGATCTCCGTTCCATCGCATGAGCGCGCGTTCGCTCGGTGGGAGAACCAGTGTGCCAATCACCTGGCCTGCCCGATTGACGTAGTCGGCTTTCTGCACGTCAGCTCGCGAACTGTTGATGACGCGCCAGTCATAAAGATCCAGCGGGACATCGCGCAGAGCACGAAGTGATGGCCCGAGATCAAACGGTTGATCGGTTGCCGATCCATAAACGAAGTTAAAAAATGCGCTTCGCTCCGGCCTCTCGATCTCCCAGCTGCGTCGGATACTCATGGCGAACAACCGTCTCAATGTTTCGTCGTGTTCGTAGCTTAAAAGCGGATAATAGACGGTAAACGCCAGCTCATCGTCACTATGATTCACAATATTTGGAGGAAACACGAGTTTCTGCCGGACCGTGTTCATGGCATACGCTTCATCGCGGATCAGCCGCTCGTACTCTTGCTGAAAACGTTCGATGCCGGTTACGTGAAAAGCTGTTTTCAGAAACGAGAGACATTCGAGCGAGTTCAAACCTCGTTCGGCGATCCACTTGATGTCATGATTCAATTTTTCGGGAGCCCAAACGCCCCAAGTGGTCGGCTTTCCATTCAGGTCCTTCCAGTAATAGCCGTCTTCGCTAATCCGGGTCATTACACGACTTGCCGTGGAGGCAATCCGGCTGCGATGTTCCTGATCGTCGACGAGATCGTAGTAGACCGACCAGGCAAACATGTGCCCGTCCAGTTCATCACTGCTCGTATCTCCCTTCCAATCCCAACGTCCGTCGGCGCTTCGGTGCCACTCGCCGCCAAAACCGGGCCCTTCACCAGCAGGAACATAGGAGCGTGCAATGAAACCGGGCAGGCCGGTCACTTCTTCAAGAAACAAGAGCGCATCGAGTGATTCCGTGGCGTTTCGTCGAGCTTGCTGACTGCCGGTTGCCGCGTAACGAAAGCTCTCGGCTGCGACATAGAGGGCTGTCCATAGACCGTCGTTGTCCGAGGACGGAAGTCTCGCGTTGACTGGCTCGCCAGGGCGATCTGACTGGCTGGCTCGAATCAAACCACGCCACACGTGTCGCGCCCTCAAGCCTGACAGGATCTGATCGGCCTTCTCTTCCAACGTCATTTGTTGGAAAGAGACATGAGATACTCCGCCATCCGTAGCCAGCCACATCCCATGAGCTCTGTCGGCACAAAGAGCATTGACGTGATCGTTCGGCAACCAGCGTCGACTGTGAACCGCGTGCCACCGGCTCCCGGTCCAACAGGCCGCACCTTGAGGCGTGCCGATCCACATGCGGCCGTCCGCGTCACGGCCCGTTGCCGTCACCGGTTGCCAAGGGACCGGCCGAGGAATCTGATCGAGCACATCCTGTGACGGCGAAGCTGCAAGCCGGCGCGACGAATTGTCGTCTTCCATCGGTCGGGCTCGGGAAATGCTACGCCATCGATTGCCATCCCAGAAGGCATCACCGTTCTCGCCAGTGACCGTGACCGGACGTTTACCGTCGCACGAGATCGCGAGAATGCGCCCGACCGGCAACCCCTCAGCGACGGTAAATTGTCGGCAGACTTGCTGTGGATACGGGCGATCGATCTGGTAACGGTCGGCCGCGGACTCGGATGCCCAACACGCCGTGGCGATCGCTACGAGCGTCGCGACAACACACCACCGATACCGCACCGTCAGATAATCCACAGCGACCTGCTCCCCTGAATCGTGAAAACTTCTGATTCGCTTGACCTACAAGTTGATCTTAGCCCAGCAAGCGCAAATACAACTTCCGTTAACTTCCCGGGTATCCGAAGCAGGCGGTTGCTCCCGACTATCATGACTCCGGGGCAGTAACCGTGCAAGTCAATGTGGTTCTTCCACGACCCGAGCGGTGAACAGTGGGAGCATTACTTCTATTGGGTTCTTCTTGCCTCGATTGCCGTGTTGGCCGCGTCAACTCGAACTACAGCACCGGCAATGAGCGTCAGGGACGTGCCGCGGCCAGCGGGACGGCGCAAATACGTCGTATTCTTCGCGTTTGCCGGAAGCCTGATTGTGATGACTTGGATTTCGGTGAGCATCCACTCGGGACTTTTTGGCGCCAAGACTCGGTTTTGAGATGCTGGGAGAACCGGTTCCAGCAAGTCCAATCATCGGCCGATCATGGGCTGAGGGCTGCGTAGAGTGTCGATCGATTGCAGGTAGGCAATCAGATTCGGCATATCATGTTCCGGTGACAGCAGCTTCTCAATTCCGTCGGGCATTAGGGATTTATCAAGGCAAGTGAGCTCATCGAGATCGCTTCGCACCAAGGCGTGCGATCGTCCTTCCGAGTCGATCAGTGTAATGCTGTTCCCTGATTCCAGGGTGACTAATCCGTTGATGATCCGGCCGTTTCGTGTTACGGCCGAGTATTCCGCGTACCTGGGCGCCACCACTCGATTCGGATCCAGCAGGGCAGTCAACAACGTCTCGGTTGATTTATCCGCCAGCGTCAAAAGATCGGGGCCGACCGCATTGCCCTCGCCTTCCAGCTGGTGGCAGGTAGCGCAGTGTTGTTTGAAGGTCGCACGACCAGCCATCGGATCACCGGGCCGATCCATTTCGCGCAGGTACCGAACAATTAACTCGTCTTTCTGTTCTGCGGCCGGTGGTTTCAAGAGTCGCACGGCTCTCTGACGGACCTCGGCAGCCGAGTGCAAGATGAGCCGATTACGCACGATCAGGCCGAGTTGCCGCGCGGGAATCTCGCCTGCTTCGACTCGGTCCAGGAGTTCACGGATCCACTCGCGTTTCCGCAACAAGATCGCCAGGATTCGAGGCCGCAGATGAGGCCCATGTTGATGCCAATCGGCCAACAAGCGGCTTGCGAGGTCCAGCGGCTCGAGAGTTTCAAGCGAATCCACGGCGGCCTGCTGCACGGCGATCGGCTGTCGAGGGTCCAGCAGACTGGTCAGTCGGTCCACATCTTCGTCACGATGCGTGGGTCCTCGACCAAGCAGCCGAACGGCCGGTACACGTTTTGAATACACGGTTCTTGCATCCAGTGCGAGGCGGCGTGCCGCTTCGAAGATCGTGCCGCTCCGCTCAACAACTTCCTCCAGATCGTCGTTCCCCCAGGTTGCCAGCTCACTCCACGTCCGCCCATCGTATTCGAGCGCCCCGATGAAGTCGGCCAGCACTCGAATCTGCCAGTTCTGAAACGTCGTCTCACGCACGCTAATGATCTGTTGCAGGGCATCTGCGAGCTCTTCATCTTGCTGAGCCTCCAACACCAGGCGTAGCAGATTGACCACCAGTGCCGATTGCGGCTCGGTGAGGTGAGACTGCGTGGTGAGGTCCTCAAGCAGGACGGGAGCGTGCCGCGCAGCGGAGCTCATCACGGCAGCAATAATCAGCCGGTCCTCGGCGTCTTCGACCGCCAGTTTCGCCAGGGCGCGAGCAGCCGATTGACGCTTCCATTCTCCCAGGCTGTAGGCCAACTGTTGCCGGACAGCAGGTGACGAATCATACACACATTTCAAAACCGCGTTGCGCAGCGATGCGTTCTCTTCGCCCGGCTTCTCTGCCAAACGAACAGCCTGGCGACGAACGGCTGGATGCGGGTCCTCAACCGCTCGTGAGAGAAGTCGCACATCCAACGCGTTCAAGGCGGCCAGCGAAGCTAGCGAGGCAAGACGCGCTTCTGGAAGCAAGCCGTGTTCGGCCATGGCCCGAAGGGGTGGAATCGCCTCCGGGTCGGGGTGGTGGATCAGCAATTGTTGAGCCATATCGCGCACGACGCCGTTTGGCCGGCCAAGTCTTTCGACAAGCGCCGGGCCGCGAAGTCCGTCAAGCTGCCAGTCGCGGCGCGGCCCCGAGGACGTGGGAAGGACGCGGTAGATGCGGCCGAGCGTGCGCCCGGCGGAGAAATCGAGCTGAGCGTGCCAGCGAGCCGGGATATAGTCGGGATGTTCGATGACGAGCCGGTACATATCAACAACCCACAGTCCACCATCCGGTCCCGTACGAACCTGAACCGGGCGAAACCAGTGATCGCTTGAGGCAAGAAACTCGGACTGTTGCTCGGCTTCCGGTCGTCGCCCGTAAAACGTCGAACCGCGAGCCACAAGCAAAGCGCGGTGGACGAGGTTGTGTGTCGGTTCACAAACGAAGAAACTACGTTCGGTCTCCGGGCCCAACAGCCGATCCCGATAAATGGCAGGACTGCAGGAGGACGTGAAACGATTCTTGGTCCACTGTTCGTTAAAACGGGGCAAGGTTGCGCTTAGAGGAAACACTCGGGCGCCGGTCGGCGGGTCGAGCAGTGGAACTCGAGGATCGGGGGCTGCCAGGTAGGGATTGCGCTTCAGGTATTGATCGTCCAAGGCAACGTGCCAGATCGGCTCCAGGTTGCGTCCCCCGAACCAATTCCCCCAATCATCGCGGCAACGGCCATATTGGGACATCCCCGATTCGGTCTCAAACGCCCCCGAATCGGGTTCGAATCGAAAGTCTCGAGCGTGAATATCCACTTGCTGTCCGGTCGCAACCGACGTGATCACGCCACCGTTATCTCCATTGGCACCGTGGATCCAATGATCGAGGCCCCACCGCAAACCATTCACGCGATGTTGTGGATTCCCTTCCACGAACCCACGATAAAGCACCCGGTGAATGTCCGCCCGCCCATCACCATCGCTATCTTCCGCATAGAATATCTCTGGAGCACACGTCACCAACACTCCGTTTCGCCAAACGAAGACCCCAGTCGGAAACGTTAGCCGATCGAGAAACAGGGTGGAACGATCGTATCGGCCGTCGCCGTCAGTATCTTCCAGGTACTTGACGCGCCCCGTGGCATTCGGCACCCCCCCGCGGCCTTTAGGCCCCACGTTGTTTAACGGATAGTCTCCCATCTCGACGACCCAGAGCTTACCATCCGGTCCCCAATCGATAGCGATCGGGTCAACGACCAACGGTTCACAGCAGACCAGTTCCACCTGAAATCCCGATGCGACCTTGAGCGAGGACAGCGACTCCTCGGGCGATCGGGCAGCAATCTTGGACAACAGGTCGGCGAACGACGGATCCTGTCCGCGCACGGGTCCGCCAACGCAACTCACCCAGCCAGTGAATACCAGTAGAATCGTCCGTCGCATACACCACACCACAGGATCACGGCCCTCGGATGCCGCACTTCACCGTACCACCAGTTCGCCCGCACCTTGTCCTTAACTCTACCACGCCAGGAGGGGACGGCCAGTGACTGCCACCATCGAAAAGGTCCCAATCCGGATCGCGAGAAGATGTCAGGGCGGACCATCCCCACCGACCACGCGATTGGCTGTTACAATTACTTCGTCACGGGACTCGGCACGCACTCCAGAGAAACGGTCATCATGCCTGATCAACGGCCCACTACCGGAGCGTTCAGAGCACGCTCGCTGATCTTCCTCACCTCGCTGGCCATATCGACGACCGCCGTCGGCCGGACGTTGCCGGACGACGAGCCTGCGCCTCGAATCGTGCTGAGGCTACCACCGTCGGCCGGTAATCCGCGCAACAGCGAGGGCGACTTCGTACAGCGCAAGGACGGGAGCATTCTGTTCATATACAGTCACTTCTATTCCGGCGCCGGAGACAATGCCGGCGCACGTCTCGTCTCGAGAATATCGCACGACGAGGGGCGCAGCTGGTCGACCAAGGATGAGCCGGTGGTCGACAATGAGGGAAAAATGAACGTCATGTCGGTTTCACTCCTGCGTCTGCAGGATGGGAACATCGCGATTTTCTATTTGCGCAAGAACTCGGAACGTGATTGCCGGCCATTTTTCCGACTGAGTTCGGATGAAGGCCGACATTGGTCGAAATCTCACGCCTGCATTCTCGATCAGGTTGGCTATTTTGTCATGAACAACGATCGAGTCGTCCAGTTAGCCGGCGGGCGACTGATTCTGCCGCTCTCGCTTCATTGGGGCGAACAGGACACTCAAGTCGACTGGAATGGCCGAGCGTTGTGTTACCTGTCGGACGACAACGGAAAATCGTGGCGGCGCAGCAAATCAGTGCTCGTGGCGATGGACCGGCTCGGAAAACGCGTGTACGCTCAGGAACCTGGAGTCGTGCAGCTGGCCGATGGCCGGCTCATGATGTTCGTCCGATCGAACGAGAATCATCAGCTGGTTTCGTATTCTCGAGACGATGGTGATACGTGGTCAGAGCTTCGCGCGTCGGGCATCCTGTCGCCCGTCTCTCCGGCGACGATCGAGCGGATTCCGGGATCCGGCCGATTGTTGATGGTCTGGAACGATCAAAAGGACCTGCCAACTGCGCTGCTCGGAAGGCGCACGCCGTTGACCGTGGCCCTTTCACGTGATCACGGCAACAAGTGGATCAATCGCAAGACATTGTACGACAATCCGAACGGCTGGTACTGTTACACGGCAATGCTCTTCGTCGACGACTATGTCTTGCTAGGACACTGCGCCGGCGATCGAACCCGTAACAACGGCCTTGCGGAAACCGTCATCACTCGGTTCCCACTGGCCTGGGTGACCGGCACACAAGATTGATACTCACCGGATTTAACCTTGGAACGAGGACAACTACTGGGAGAACCGAACATGCATAAGCACCTGCGAATCGCCCTGGTGAGTCTCTTCTTTTTCGTCATAACGGGGGCCGACTTACGTGCCGGTGAACAGGAGAACTCGACAGGCGCTGTTCCGCCGCCAGCGGAGGCAATTGAGGCCTGGCGAAGCAAGCGGCTTGGACTGTTTGTCCATTGGGGGCCGGTCAGTCTGAAAGGAACGGAAATCGGCTGGTCGCGCGGTCGCGAAGTTACGAAGGAAGAATACGACGGGCTCTATCGGAACTTCAATCCTGTCCGATTTGACGCCGACCGTTGGGCAAGTGTCGCTCGGGATGCCGGCCTGCAATATCTTGTACTCACTTCGAAACATCACGATGGATTCTGCCTTTGGGATTCGAAGTATACCGATTACGACATCATGGCGACGCCATTCAAGCGGGATGTCATGAAGGAACTTGCCGACGCATGCCGACGCCACAATATATCATTCTGTACCTACCACTCCATTTGCGATTGGCGGCACCCCGACTACCCAACCGACTCGCCTGGTGGAAAACGCCAGAAGCCGAGACCGGACATGGAGCGCTATGTAAGATTTTTGCATAACCAACTTCAAGAGATTATCGAGAATTACGGGCCGCTCGGCATCATGTGGTTCGACGGAGAGTGGGAAGAGCCTTGGACTCACGAAATGGGCGTCGACCTGTACAAACATGTACGCCGTCTCCAATCAGATATTTTGATTAATAACCGAGTGGACAAGGGGCGCCGAGGTATGGAAGGGTCCACAAAATCCGCCGAGTTCCTCGGCGACTACGACACACCCGAGCAACGGGTTGGTGCATTCAATCGTGATAAACCGTGGGAGTCCTGCATCACCATCTGCCGGCAATGGGCCTGGAAACCCGACGACCGTCTGAAGTCGCGCACCGAGTGCATTCAGACTCTGCTTCGTGTTGTCGGAGGTGACGGCAACCTCCTGTTGAATGTCGGCCCCATGCCGGACGGCCGCATCGAAGCGCGACAAGAGGATCGTTTGCGAGAAATCGGCCTCTGGTTGAAACGGTACGGCAAGGGAGTCTATTCGACACGCGGAGGTCCGTTTCAGCCAGGCCGATGGGGCGCGTCGACCTGTCGAGATCGAGAGATCTATCTGTTCGTAATGCAGTGGCCCGAAAAGGGAGCCCTGAAGTTGCCTTCGATTCCCGCGACCATCGAACGTGTCGAGACACTCTCTGGCGGCCAAGCGAAGGTAACGGCTTCGCAGAAGGCTACGCTGGTCGAGTTGGACGCCGCCGATCGCGATCCGTGTGTCTCGGTCATCCGTTTGACGACAAGTCAACGCGCCTTCGACATTCCACCCGTGAAAGTCACCGCCGCCAAGAGTGATCATTGACTTCCGCACATATTCGTCGATCCGATCCATCATCTCTCCACGTCGACGGGGCTCGTCCCGGTCGGCTGGTGACGGGTCGGCTACCGGGCGCCCTTTCAACACCTACCGAGTTGCCTCGGCACTGCTCAACGTAGCCGGGCATTCCGCGGGTCGGTTATACTGCATCGTGCGCCTTCACGACCTGACTCATGAGCAAATTGAAACGGCCCCTTCTCGAGGTGACAATGACTGCAAGACTTCTCCGCTGGTCAGTTCTGGGCTGGATGTTCGGTTTCCAACTCCTTGTCGGCGCGGCGGCCGGCGAGCGAGGGCCCGCTGAGCGGTACTTGATCATTCACGCCGACGACGCCGGAATGTCGCATTCTGCGAATCGTGCAACCATCGACGCCATGGAAAACGGGATCGTTTCGTCGGCCAGCATTATGGTACCGTGCCCCTGGTTCCCCGAGATTGCCGAGTACGCGAAGGCCCATCCCGACCGAGATTTTGGTGTTCACTTGACGCTAACGTGTGAGTGGAAGAAATATCGCTGGGGTCCGGTCGCGTCACGGGACAAAGTTCCCAGTCTGCTGGACGAGCACGGGTATCTTTGGGGCAGTACGCCCGAGGTCGCCAGGCACGTCAAGATCGATGAAGCCGAGCGCGAACTGCGCGCTCAAATTGAGCGGGCCAAGGAATTTGGGGTCCCCATCACGCATTTGGACACGCACATGGGTTCGGTCGTCAGCCGTCCCGACCTGCTGGCGGTCTACGTCAAATTGGGCATCGAGTACGATGTACCCGTTCTTTTCTTGAGCCAGGTCAACGGGGAATTGGCCAGAGAATATCCGGCGTTGGCGGAGACCGGCATGAAGTTACTCCGGCAACTTCAAGATCACGACTTACCCGTTATCGACCAGATGGCCCAATTCTACGGCGATCAACCGAATATGACGCGGCGTGAACGCTACCTGAAGACCCTCTCTGATCTGCCGCCGGGTATCTCGCAGCTCATTATTCACTGTGGCTACGACGACAACGAGCTGAGGGCAATCACGAACAGTTCGGCTCACCGCGACGAGGACCGGCGGATCTTCTCTGATCCGAAAGTGATCGATTTTATCCGACGGCAGAAGATCCGCGTCATCGGGTGGAAAGAACTCTCAGCGATCGTGCGGGAATGACGTACGGCCGCTTCGCGTCCGCCTCAAATCATTCGAATCGTTTCGTGGGGGCGGTGAGTGCGAATCGGAAACCTGAATGGGTGACACGAGCGACACTTGATTAGGCAGGTGACGGGAACGTCTTCTTCTTCGGTTGGCTCTTCTTGCCTTGCACGTTATTCTTGTTTTTTGGTCGCGCTCGGACGTGCCAGTTGGGATGTGGCGTGTGCGCCTCGTCCATCATTTGCTCAAGCCGTTGAACGACTTCCGGATGTTGCCCGGCGACGTCATGGTCTTCGTGGATATCGGAGCTCAGGTCAAACAACTGCGTCTTCCCGGTGAACATGGGAATTCGAATGGCCTTCCACTTGCCTGAGCGCACGGCCTGCTTTCCCCCTTGTTCGTAGAATTCCCAGAATAGATAGTCGTGCAATTTCTGACGCTGAGTATCTCCGGTAATTGCGGGCACAAAACTGACTGAGTCGTTTGGCTGATGCGGCTTAACGCCGGCGAG
>CAYNDU010000191.1:0-9617 GCA_964395615.1 uncultured Pirellulaceae bacterium
GTTCGGTGTTGTCTGCCGGGGGGGGGGTGGTGGTGAGGGAGGGGGGGGGGCCGACAAGGACATCTCGGGCGAGGACCTGTCGGGAGACGGGGATCGGCAGGGGTGATGATGGAAAGTGTGAACGAGCCCGCCCGATCGCCGTCAGAAGACCGGCCGGCGCGGAGTGGTTTTTCGCTGGTCGAATTGTTGGCCGTCCTCATTCTCTGCGCCTTGCTGGCCGGCATGGCCGGACTCTCCGTTCGTTCGCATCTGCAGCGCATTCAGCTCGTCACCGCCATCGAACAGCTCAGCCGGACGGATCAGCTTGTGCGGCGCAGGGCCCGTCAGACGGGTCGCGTCGTCTTCCTGAAAATCCAGACGGAACCTCCGCGGTTTTCGATCGACGACGGGAGATCTCAATCGTTTCCCCATGGTATCGTCGTGCAACGCGTTCGAACGGCCCGCCAATCGTCCGCTCGCGGCAGCCTGCGTCTGCGCGTATCGTCAACCGGTCAATCTGATGATTATGCCGTCCAACTGGCCGGCCGTGACGGCGGACGACGCTGGCTGGTCGTGTTGGGGCGATCGGGCCAGCAACTCGTCCTGGATAGCGAGCCCGACGTGGCAAGCCTGTTTCCAATACCCTGAACCCTTATCGGCAGACCATGTTCAACGTCCCGTCGACCGAACACATGATTCCATTTTCGGACAGTGATCGTCACCATTCCCTTGATCCGTGCCACTCAGGAGACCGCCTGAGGACCGGGTTCACTCTGGTCGAATTGGTAGTGAGCCTGGTGCTCCTTGCCAGTCTGCTCGTTTCGATGCTGTCCGCGTTCCGCGTCCATCAACGCCAGGCGATGAACGCCGTGCGACATCAGGCCGCCAGCCAGGCGATCGAGCCGTTGTTGGGCGAGTGGTTGACCGGCGACGGACAGGTACCACGTCGCGCGAGCGGCCGAATCCGGTGGGAGGGTCAAAACTGGTTATGGACGTGTCGACCCGGTCGGCAACAACGACTGTCGAAGCGTGCGTCGATCGAGTTCGTCCGACTCAGCGTTTACTCGATTGGCGACCCGGCCCACGGTAGTGAGCCCGTGCTTCGGCTCGACTTGATGAGAGCGCTCGACTCGCCGGCGACCGGAAAGCATGGGGTGCCCTGATGACGGTCTCTAGAACATGGCGCTGCCGACGCACATCGAGGGGATTCACCCTGATCGAGATGCTTGTGGCGACCGTTTTGGCCGCCATGCTCATGGTCCTGGTTGCGGGCGTTCTTCGCTCGATGAACCGGCAGAACCGCTGGGTTTCCAACCTGGTGGTGAGGCACCCTGCCGTGCTGCTGTTGCGCCGGCAACTCGAGTGCGATCTGTACAATGCCAGGACACTGGTCGCGCGGAACGGTCAAATTCGCATCCACGGGCTATTGGCCGAAGGCGGCCCCGACCGCCTGTTACTTCATCGGCCGGCGGATGTCGTCTACGAGTTGCGGTCGATTTCCGGGAATCGGTGCCTCGTACGCACGCTGCTGCAGACAGGTCGTACCGGCGTGACGATCCGCAGGCGCCAGATCGTGTGGCGCGGTGTCGAGCGGATGGAGTTTCAGGCATTTCAAATCACGGACCCGGCCGAATCGCCGGAAGCCGCGATACCGAACCAGAATGGCCGGTCCGTTTCCGACGGCAAACTGCCACCGATGCCGGCCCGCATTGAATGGCAATTGTTCGACAATCGCGACGGACTGCTTTGCCAAGTGACCTATGTACGATAAGGAGCAGAGTCGATGATGATGCGGCGACCGGCATTTGCACTGATGACCGTGATTGTCTGCCTGGCAATGGCGGCCATGGTGATGGTATCCGTCGCCGGCAAAAGCTTGCATTTGGCCACCGAATCACTTGAACGACAAAGAGCGTTACAGCTGCGGTGGGGCCTGCTCAGCTGTGAGAAATCCGTCCTGCGGGTGGCCCCGGAGTGGTTTGAAGACCTCGAAGAACAACATCGATTACAAGAACGGCCGGGACCGGCTCCCGCTTCACTCCCGTTGTCCGTGTCTCTCGGTCGTCAAGTGATCAACCTGCGCATCGACGACGAATCGGCCAAGGTCGATCTGAATGCCACCTACCACTACCTTGGGCGTCGCGGCGTGGAACGGGCACTGGCAGAACTGATGCCGGGCGGTCGGAACGTGCCCATCCACGTTCAGACAATGGTACGATCGGCAGGGCCGCCGGACGTCGATCAGTTGGATAACCACCCTCCCGCGGCATTTGCCGGGTTCGGCCAATTGATCGACCTGGAACGAGTCCCTGAGTCGATCGTACGTGAACAGCTGCCCGTTTGGATCCAAAGGCTGACGGTGTGCCAACCCGGGCCACTGAATGTTCGCCGAGCATCGGACTCGGCGATCGAGGCGACATTCCGGTTGGTGTCGGCCGGCTCATCGAGCCGGGAGTTCATTGAAAAATGCCGAGAACCCAATGCGCCCAACGTCGCTCGACTGGTCGAACAGCTGGGCATGGACGGGCGCGACCAGACCCTGCTCAAAACGCTACTCGCGGATCATTCAACATGCTATTCTGTATGGGCCACGGCGACGAGCGGCCGTGGCCGACGACTCGAATGGGCGGCCAGCCACGTGGCTGACGACCAGATGACTGCTATGGAGTTCTGTCACTACTGAGGCGACCGGCTTATGCCGCCTGGTTCGCCGGCGAGGTCCGACCTGTTGACGCTCGACGGCATCGAATCGGCAGCTCTCTTGTGGCGGACCCTTCGCCGGTTTCTGGGCCCTTACACAACGTCAGGAAGACGGGAACAGTGCTTGTGATATCGCCTCGATCTCAACGACGCGGACTCTACTTGACAGGTCTGGTCTGCCTGATCGGGTCGGGGGGGATGTGTTTTTGGGGCTGGATGCCCCTGGCGAGCGAAGGGCACAAACCGAAGGGGCGGGAACCGAGCGTTCCCACTGCCGCTCGACTGACCCAGTCGCCGGCTCTCCAGGAATTCGCTGACCTGGCGAGCGTGCGACTGCGTCGACCTCTGGTCGATCCGCCGCCTCCGATCAAGAAGCCCGTCCGAAAACCGGCCCCGCCCGTCCGCCGGTCGCCCAAGGCACCCCGACTCGACATCCGGCTGGTTGGCACCGTGTTGGAGCAAGGAAAGTCGACGGCCATTCTGGTGGATTCCCAGGGCCAGATCAGGGTCGGGCGAGAGGGAGAATCCTGGAAAGTCGGTTCCGCGACCATCCGAGTTGACACGGTCACACGCGAGGCAGCGGTCATTTCCAAGGATGAACAAACGGTTCGACTGGAACTTCCTCGAACGGAGTCGCTGCGATGAGTGTCTGCGGTTGCATCATCCTGGAAACCGAGTCGGAATGGCGTTTCTCCCGCACCGATCGGCCGGATTGGCAGGTGACGACGCGCGACTCGACTTCGATCCAGGATCTGGCGACACAGATCGCCGCCTACGTCGATCAGGAGAAACTCTCGCCCGAGCATATTGGGATCGGCATTTCCGCTGACAGTGTGTTGGCAGCAACTCTTGACATCAACCATGCCGAAACGGTCGACCGGCAGATGATGGAATTCGAATTGGAGCAATGTCTACCTTGGGATGCCGAGCAGACCGTGTCTGACTTCTTGACGACGGAGCGGAACACGCTGGGTATTGGGATTCATGCCGACCGCTGGTTACCACTGGTCATTGCACTCGAATCACGACAGCTGCACGTACAGTCGCTGACGCCAACGTTCCTTCTGGCGATGCAGGAGATCTCCGATCAGAGTTGGTATCCTGCGGAGGGTGGAATTGTCTGGAGCGATGAGTCAAGAACACACATCGTGCGCATCGAGCGGGGACGTCCGATCCGCTGGCGCGTGGTTGGAAGCGATCCGGCGGGAGCCATTCGCGAGACGATCGACCCGGTCGGCGACCCTCTTATGACCACGTGTTGGACCCTGGTCAACACGGACTCGTCAGGCTGGGATGCGGCCCTTTTGCCGGACTCGATGGAGGTCAGCCTCGCGACAACCGCACCGGTGGCCGAGTCGGCTCGGCAACGAATCACCGGTGCGTTGGACGGCAGCGCCCCACCCTGGTTTGAATTGCGTCGTGATGTGCTGACCGTGGGTGATCCTTTTCGAGCGGTAGGGCGCGCATTCAAACTCATGCTGGCGACCCTTGCGCTACTGCTACTGTCCTGCGTCCTGACGCTGGGTGTTCGGGCCGTTCGCTATCACCGGGCGGCAGAGTCCGCCTATGAACAGGAAGCCGACGTTTTTCGCGAGCTCTTTCCTACCGGACGCATTCCCGCGGCCGTGCTATCCCGCCTTAAGAGTGAACACACTCGCCGCCTTGCCGCGCGACACGTTCCCAAGGACGTGCCGTTTCCCGTCCCCGCTCTGGCAGTCCTCAAAGACTTCCTGGCGGCATTACCTTCTCGACAAAGGCTGCAAATCAGTGAAGCGCGTATCGAGGACGGTCAGCTCGACCTGGACGTGCGGCTGCTATCGCACGCGGCGGCCAATGACCTGGCCGACGCGCTGAGGGCACATGGTTTCTCGGTGCCGGCACCTACCAGCGAACAAAATGAGGATCAGTCGGTTTCCGCTCGGCTCTTCGCTACCTGGAACGGATCGAAAGACGACAAGCAAGAGAGTGTTTCGAACCCGCCTTCGGGCGCCCCATCTTTCAAGCGGCTCGAGAACTCCGGGCGATCTCACCCCATCCAACACGTAGTGGCAAACCGGGAGAGTGTCCGATGAATCGCTCGCCTCGGTTCGGATGGCCTACGCGAATCGCGCTGGCATCCCTTGCGTCGGTCGCCGTCGTCGTGACATTTCTCGAATTCCGCGACGCTCGGAACCGCTGGATGGCAGCCAAAGACGACCTTCGCGAGTGCAGACGCCTGGCCAGACAAATTGAAAGTCTTCAGGCGGTTCCTACGTTCGCGGCAATTCAGGTCGAGTCGCCCTCCGACCTGGCAGACCATATCGATTGGGCAGTTAAGACGTCGTCCTTGACACCTTCGGCCGTCGTCCGCGTCCAACCACAACCGAGTGTTCGGTTAGGGAACTCTGCCTACCGCATCTTTCCTACTCGACTTGAATTAAAGCAGGTCACTCTCGCTCAGACCGTCCAGTTTGCCGAGCTGCTAAACGTGACGGATCAAGGTTTGACGGTTCGCGATCTACGAATCTGGGACAATTCGCGTGAGGCGTCGAACCGAGACGAGTTGTGGTGGGCGGAAATCACCTTGACACAGGTTTCCTTTTCGCCGAAAACCCGCTGAATTTCCAGGCGCGAAAAGGGGATGCCCGCGGACCGGGTCCTCTCGTTGGTTGATGACCGGGCGCGAACCCCAAGCCGTCGGGCCGTTTTTTGGGCGACGACTTGCCGACAGGCGACTCGCCAGTTACTCATCGGGGTGCGACCGGCCACCGGCGTCGCGCCTGGCCGGTTGCCAATCATGCCAATCAATAGGCTCCCAGCGAAAGTAAAGCACGGATGCTCGACAGACGGCGGACACTTTGCCTACGGCGATGGATGATGGTCGCGTGCTTCGCAGCGCTCGGCGGGTGCCATCTCGGACGGGGTGGAACCGATCTGTTGCAGGCAACCGGTGCAGGCGATTCGGAACGCGCCGAGGCCTTATGCGTCAAGGGGCGACGTTTTTGGCAGAGCGGTCGGCTCGATCGAGCGGCTGACGCGTTCGAACGGGCCACTACGGCCGATCCGTCGTATGGTCCGGCCCACAATAATCTGGGTCTGGTGCAATACGAGACGTCTGACCTGTACGCGGCTGCCTGGTCTTTTCAACGTGCTTCCGAACTGATGCCGGGCCGAGCGGAACCGCTCAACAACTTAGGGTTGGTCATGCAGTCGGCCGGTCGGTTGGAAGATGCCATTTCGCACTTTGCCGAGGCATACGAATTGCGGCCGGAACAACCCGACTATCTTGCCAATCTGGTTCTCGCTCGTCGGCTTCGTGGCGATTCCGACTGGACTGTGGAACAGCAACTTCAGGAACTGGCATTCAAAGAGACGCGCCCGGCCTGGCGTTCGTGGGTAGAAGACGAGCTTGCGCTCACACTCCCGGCAGACCGGCATCGATCGGCGGTCGCTACCGAATCAACCGAAGTCATTGCCACGCCTCGGCCTGCCGAAGCGGAGCCGAAGCAAAAAAGCGAGCCACCGACGGGCCCCGTGTTCCTACCACCTCCCGCCCCTCCTCGAGCATCGTCGGATGGAAGAACGGGCGGCCCAGTACACGCGTACGTCGGCACATTGAGCGACCAATAGCGTCCTGTGTCGACTCGCCGTTTCGCTCGCCATCAGCGGCCACAGTTACTTCTTGTTCTTTTTCCTTCCTGGCCTGTCCACCTCCGGGACATTCTCCGTCGGAAACCACCGGCTGAGCGATTGCTTGACGTCGGCATACGCGTCACCCGACGCAAGGTTATGCCACTCGTGGGGATCCGTTTGATGGTCGTACAGCTCTTCCGTACCGTCCGCGTACCGAATATAGCGGAAACGTTCGGTCCGAAGCGCATGATTGTCGCGCCCGTGCGTCGTCAGTGACGGGCGTTCCCAGTCGGCGTTCGGATCGGCTAACAGGGGTCGCAGACTGACTCCGGAAAGTTCCTTTCGTGGCGGCAAACCACACAGATCAATCAACGTGGGATAGATATCAATCAGGTTGACCGGGCGCTCGCATCGCGAGCCAGGGCGAATGTTTGGACCTACGACGATGACGGGCGTGTGTGTGGCCTCTTCCCAGAGAGCGAATTTACGCCAGTGCTGCTTCTCGCCGAGGTGCCAACCATGATCGGTCCAGAAGACGATGACCGTGTTGTTTCGATGGGGACTCTTGTCGAATGCGTCGAGCACGCGTCCGATTTGAGCGTCGGCGAAAGCGATCGACGCCAGATATCCCTGAACGGCCTTCGGCCACTGATTGTATTTGATAACCTTCGCGTGATCCCCGGTGGGCCGAGCGATTCTCACACCTGCCTGAGGAATATCATCCAGGTCGTTTTCGAGCGTGACCGGCAGCTTGATTCCGTCGAGCGGGAACTGGTCGAAATATTTGCGGGGAACGTACCACGGGAGGTGCGGTCGGAATATCCCGCAGGCCAGAAAGAAGGGCTGGTCGACCTTTCGTTGTAACTGGCGGCTGATCCAGTCGACCACTTTCGCGTCACCCATGTCCGAATCGGGCACATCCAGGGGGCCCCAGTCGAAGTGACTGGTATTGGGGATTCCGTTTAGGGGACGGTTTGCGGGGGTTGGGTCGTCCGGCTTGTTCTTCGTTGGAGAAGGCCAGTATTCGTTCCACGAGGGCGGATCCGGGAATGCACCGTGATAGATTTTCCCCGCTCCGCGGGCCGTATAACCGTTGGCCATGAAGTGCTGGGGTAACGTGACGGCATCGGGCATCGCCCGGCGCCAGGGATCGGGATTGTGATAAACGCCGGAACTCGACGGTCGGATACCTGTCATCAACGCGGCCCGCGACGGGTTGCAGGCAGGTGCGGCGCAATAGGCTCGCGTGAACAACATGCCACGCGAGGCCAGACGATCGATGTTGGGCGTCATCGACTGGGGGTGTCCATGCAACACGCCAATCCAATCGCGAAGATCGTCGACGGCGATCATCAGCACGTTCATTGGACGTGCTGCTCGAACCGGCGCCGGGCGACCAACCAGGAACATCCCAAAGAGAATGACAACCCACAGTTTTCGATCGAATAACATAAACCTCAAACCTCTATGACGGTTTCGTGTGTGACGGATCAGAACGAGAGCAAAACCTGCCAGATGTAAGCAAACGCCAACGAATCGGTCTCACGCCAGATCGACTCGACCAGATGAGCGTCGCCGGTCAACTCGGGTAGTTGTGATCGACGGGTTTCCCATGGTGTGAAGCTGCCAGGCGGGCGAGCGGATTGAGGAACGGCCGGAAGTTCCGTGGGCGGGCCCGTGTCGGCAAGCTCTATCTTGCTTCGCGGCGTTGCGTAGCGGCTGTGTCCGTCCGAATAACCACCATACTCGCGAGTCAACTCGGTCATGGCCCGCATGTTCTCCACCTTGGCGTCGTCCTGGACAATGGCACTGGCATCCATGATGTAACCGCCATCGCGGGCAACCCCGTCGATTACCTTGCGACAGTGAGCGCGCACGTCTTCAGGCGAACGAAAGGCGAGCAGAAAATTGGGGATGCCGCCACTCAGGCAAAACTTATGACCGAACACTTCGTGTGCCTTAAAAATGTCACCCTGATCCACATGATAAACGATGCTCAAATCGGGCAGTTCGGCAAATGACTCCAGGTGGTGATCCCAGTTCCCCTCGGCATAAAACAACGTCTGATGCCCGTTGGCCCATAATTGCTCGATAATCGGTTTGACGGTCGGCCAGTAGATGTTTTGAAACTGATCGGGCGAGATGAAAGGTACGCACCCTCGGTGCATCCAGTAGCCGACCGGAACGTTGCACGCCGGATCGGCCGTAGCATCAGCCACCGCGAACAGGTAAGGCATCAGCGCTTCACATGCCGCGAGTACTTTTTCCGGGCGTTCCATCAAATCGGTCGCTAGCCCCATGTAACCGCGCAGCTTGTCGGCCAGAATATCCATGGGTGCCTTGAAGATGCCGGCGATGGCCGAGACCGTTCCCGATTCTCGACGAAGCCGGTCCACCTGACCTGGGAAGGCAAGAAAATACTGCATCATGGCCATGCCGCCCTTGAGAAACGACATGTTGTGTTCGGCCGTCACCGGCTGACCCAGCCCAACCACCGGGCGTGCCACACGGGGCAACCAAACGTGGAACAAGTAGCCAGTCGGATCCTCGATCAGCTGATCGTATTCATCCGGCTTCATGAACGCCTGCTCTTCAGGAGGTTCACGGTATTGAAAACCGCAATGGGGCGGCACATCAATTCCCGGAATCCCGTAGTAATCCAGGTCAATCGCCTCTGCCAAACCGGTCCAGACGTAAACCATGTTGGCAACGACCGCGTCCCAATCGAATGCGGCCGCACATTGGCAGGCCGCCTCAAAAGCCATGCGATAGTCGTGAGCCAGTTGCTGGCAGTCATAGCCGGCGAACGTCCCGGTGAATTCAGCGACGAAAGGCCGAATGGGAATGCAGTCGGGCTTCTCATTACGCATCGCCGTAACGTAGCGACTCAATCGCTGCTCGTACCGAGCCTCCATCTCCGCGCCGGCCGTCGGTGATGCTGCCGTCGTCATTGTGTCGCTCCTGCAGGTGTGGGGTGCGTCTTCGCCTTTCTGACATTCATAACCTGTGTACTACGCCGATTGCAACCAAACCGCACGGATTTCTTGCATTCAACGAGGAGACTCATCAGAGCAAAGTGGAATTCGTCCATCTCGTGAGGGACCCTTCCCGTCGGAGGGGGACGCGGATTACACTGGCCACAAGGGAACCGCTCAGGCGAATGCCAACCCGTCCGAAAACCCCGGTTCTCTTGGAAAAACCTCGCACCATCTATTGGCGGTCCGGTCAGGCTGCCGAAATGGCGGAGCCCACGAATTGCGTGCCAGGTCGGTGCCTGGACGATAGGGGCGAGCAGCAAGCGATGGACGCTGGTGTGGTCGCGCAGT